>NZ_FXAX01000004.1 GCF_900177805.1 Fibrobacter sp. UWB13
TTCGCCGCTCGGCATTGCTGCCTCGCTCGACTTGCATGTATAAGACACGCCACCAGCGTTCGTTCTGAGCCAGGATCAAACTCTTCATTGATTTTCTAAATAGTCTGTCCTGTTTTTCGTAAATTGGCGATACTTAAAGTATCGCTTAAATCTTCGGCTCGGTCATGCCCAAGCAGGCTTGGTCGCGACTCTCGCCTCTTGATTAATTGACTTCCAAGAAATTTTCTTGGGCCGTCACTAAGCACATCTCCGATTCCTTCAATCTTCCCGAAAGTCTCGCGGGCTTTCGCTTTTTCCTTCGTGACTCGGTTTCGACCTCGTCTCTCAGGAACGGCGCCAATTATAGAATTTTCAGATATCTTTGCAAGGGGTAAATTCGAAAAAAATTTCATTTTTTTCACTTTTTTCGATGAGAACGGGATGAACGCCGCCGGAAATACACAAAGTCAACAACCTATAAACAGAAATCTTTTTTTTCGCCAAAGGAAAGAATTGACTGGACCCTTCACTTCGTTCAGGGTGACGATTGAAAGAAGACAATCCTCAGGAAAAGGGCGATGCCGGAACAGGGTCCGGCATGACAACTAGAGGAAAGCCCAGGGTAACGAATGAAAAACAAACGTTTTACCGGTACTTTAAGCCGGGGAAAGCCTCGTAATACGACTTTTTGTCAGCGTACATGCGTTCATCGGCAAGTCGCATTGCAGTACGTATATCGCTCTCACCATAACAGACTCCGACAGAGAAGCGAACGTCCTCTGTAATTTTCGACAAGTAATGGACTTGATCGACACGACGTCGGACTTCATCTTCAGCGATTTTGGACACAATTATCATGAACTCGTCACCGCCAGCACGGAAGACCTCGCCATCATGGAAAACGCTTTGCAAAATCGAGGCTGCCTTACGCAACATCTTATCGCCCGCAGCATGTCCACGTTCATCATTCACTCGTTTAAGCCCATTTAAGTCCGCAAATAGTACAGCATCCGGCATCGGAACCTGACCTTCGACAATCTGATTGACCCAATTATTCATCACGTTTCGATTCTTGATACCCGTCAGGGAATCTATCGTACTCATGACTTCAAGTTTGTTCAAAAGCTTATAACTTGCAATTTCGGATGCGATAAAGAACGTTGTAAGCTCAAGCGTTTCCTTAATCTTCATGACATCTTCGACATTGAAGTTGAGCGACCACATATAGCCGAGCAACTTTCCACCGTGACGCAACGGGAACAGCACCACTGTTTTAACCCCGGCATAACGAAGAGACGCATGCCAAACAGGATTCCGTTCGCGCAGATTTTCCATATCGCGGTCATCTTTCAAGATGATGCAAGTGCTCCCTGCAAGCGTATCTGGCCACGTTTCCAAAATCGCATAGAACCCCTGTATATAGCGAGCCATCGGGTACAGCCCAGACCCTTCACGGAGAGATTCCGCAAAAATCGAGCAAGTACATTTTTCATCATCGGTCAACAAAATACAGCAATGGTCCGAGCCACAAATCTTGCGGATATCCTCGACCACATCCTGGAACGCGTGCTTGATATTACCCGAGCCACGCAACTTGATGCAAGCTTTCAACACGTCAGCAGCGGTATCCGCAGAAAGGTCCGCCATCGCAGAAGAATCCGCCTTGGGGGCAACGTCATAACAGTAAATGCAATAGCCAATATTTTCTTTGTCCGAATCAAGCGGCAAAAGGAACATATTGAGCCAAAGACCCATCATGTAAAGATTCACGTAGGCATGGAGCGGCTTTCCATCGCGAATGCAACGGAAGCAATGCTCTTCAAAATTCGGATTCTTGGGGAAACAAGCCTCATAGGGGCAACCGGGTTCAAACGGATGATTCAGCGCAGCCATGTCATCGCAATGAGCTTTATTGCCCGCAACTACACGGATATTTCCATAAGTCCCATCTGGGAAAAATTCAACAGAAACAACACAAGCCTTAGCTTTATAGTGCGACAGCAAATCATCAAAGTTCATAACAAATCCCCTATTTTTCGTTTATTAATATAACCTTTTTGGACGGGAAAGTCATTCAGAAATTTTATTTGTACTACCCATTCCAGCCCCTAAGTTCTAAAAATTCGCCATCCTAGGTTTTTCCACAAGTTGCGAATATACTCATCGCCAAAGCGCAAGCGTTGCGGCAATGTCGGTATGCGGTCATAGAGCATTTGCACAAACTCGTCTTTCTGACCCGCGAAATCGAGAATTTCGACCGTATAAACGCTCGGCACTTTGGGGTTGCACGAATGATGAATCGAGACAACAGTTCCCTTGACATTCAAGTCTTTGTTGTCCGTAGAAATTCCAAGCTCTACTTGCTCGCCCAAATAAAGTACATCAACTTCATCGACAAAGACATCCACCGAATGCTCGGTTAGCTTGGTCGTCACGCCTTCCACAAGTTTTCCATCGCCCTTGTGGAGCGCAACAAGATCGGCAGCAAAGACCTTCACATTTTCGCTATCAGAATCACGACCAAAACCAAGGAACAAGCACATCGTGAGGTAATACGAATTGCGCACAAGCCAGAACAGCACCGCCAAAATTCCGATGTATTCAAATGCCACCATCATGTAAGTCATGTGTACAATCCCCGCAAGCGTGAGCACCAAAAGAACCGCAAACGGCAAAAGGCTTCGCTTGTCGATAACTCTACGAACACTTACCTTTTCTTTTTTCGTTACTTTAAACTTGGAAAGCGTTATGCCAAACACCTCCTTCACGACAGGCATCAAGAGGAACGGCATCACGGACGTCTCGTAAATACCGCTCCACTGCGCAGAGATTTTGCCTTGGCTCGTAACGCGGAGTGCAAGGATTTGCAAAATGTGCATCGGCAACCAGAATAACGCAAGGTCCACAAGCGTACACTTGAAAATCGGGATGCAGAACACAGCAAACATCAACGGCGAAATGAGATAAATCAAGTTCTTGATCGGCGAGAACCAGTAAAGCACGGAATTCAAGTAACTCATCTTTTGCGACACATCCAATTTATGGTTACGCAAGAACTTGAGCTGCCTTGCAGTCGCAATCACACCACGCCCCCAACGGGTGCGCTGTTGCACATGTTCCTGGAACGTCGAGGGAGCAACACCCGACGCAAGCGGTTCAGAAAGCCCGAGGCTAACATAACCCGCCGATTCAATCAGCATGCCCGTCGCAAAATCTTCCGTAATAGACTTTGTATAGAATCCGCCGATATCTTCGAGCGCTTTACGGGAAAGGATTGTATTCGAACCACCGTAAATTACGCTGTTCGTTGAAGTTTTTGCAACCTCAATCACGTCATAGAAATAATCCTGTTCATTCGGCACAACGCGCTCGGCATAAAGATTGTGCTGGAACACGTCAGGCGTATAAAAACTTTGCGGGGTCTGGACAAAACCAAGCGCACGGCGACGTTCCTTTGGCAAGCTCGCATTGATGCGCTCGGCATCGACAAAGTACGGAATCGTCTTGAGCAAGAACTTCCGTTGCGGAATCATGTCGGCATCAAACGTTACCACATACGGAGAATTCGTCCGGGCAAGAGCAGCGTTCAAGTTTCCCGCCTTTGCACCTTTGTTATCCGGGCGATCAAAGTAAATCACGCCAAGCTCTTCGGCAAGGGCACGCATTTCCGGACGGCGGTTGTCATCGCACAGGCAAATATGGACTTTGGACTTGTCCGGGTATTCCATGTGCTTACAGCCGATAATCGTCTTGCGCAAAAGTTCCACAGGCTCGTTGTACGTCGAAATGAAAATATCGACATCCGGGAATTCTTCATCTGCAATTTTTGGAAGCGGATGATCGCGCAACTTGAGCAAACCACCGTAATGGACAAATGATTCAAAAAAGCCGAGAACTTCTACAACAAGCAGGAGAAAACTCCCCACCACAGCTATCCAGCCATAAGCATACGGAATCGAGCATGACACACGCCAGCAGAGGTAAACGAGCGTGCAGAGCGTACTAAACAAGAGGAACATATCGCCAAAAATCACCTTGGCTGGGCTCTTATTAAATTTTTTTGCCGCTTCGTCCGTACTGTATTTTAGCAAGTCATCGTAAGAGCGGATAATTTTGTTTTTAGAACGCTTTCTGTACTTTTCCAACGCAAGACACAGAAAGAGAAAAATAAACAGAGGCCCAGCAAACATCAGCCAGACCTTGTGTGGCTTAGAACGGGCTAAAATCTTGAAATTTTCAATCGCGCTATACTCAAGCGTAATTTGATCAATCGGTTTTCCTTGGAATAGCGCCTTTGCAAAACGTCCCGAAATTGTCAAATCACCATCCGTCAAATATTCCACAGCACGGGAATCATCACGGATCATCGAAGATTCTTCTTCTTTATTCGAAAGATTCCAAATGGTATAGCTTATATGCAAGGAGTCAATCAAGCTATACCAAATCCTTACATTTTCAAAATCAATTTTTCCATCACCCGATTCTTCGCAAAGACCACTTTCCGTAATAAATATCGGCGTTCCTCGTTTCATGACATTACGAAGTTTTGCACGAAAGACATAAGTATGCGAAGTTGCATAAAAATGGAACGAATACATCACGTTGTCGAACGGAAGCGGATCCTCTGCCGGGTACTGGATTTCACGAGCATAGTTTGGCGTACCAATGACAATCAGAGCATCAGGTTTGTGCCTGCGAATCACCGGGATAACGACATGCGCATATTCCTTGATGTCTTCCCAAGTGCAGTCGCCATTGGGCTCATTGCAAATTTCAAAAATCACGTTCGGGACATTCGCATATTCCCTAGCCATTTCGTTAAAGAAGGAAATCGCCTCGGCAAGATACACATTAGGATTCTGATCTTCTAGAACATGCCAGTCCACAATAACATACATGTCATTTGCAATGGCGTATTCAACCCCCTTGCGCAAAATTTCCATGTTCTTTTTGCGGTCGCCCTCCACATAGTCCTTGGAGTACATGGCAAGGCGAATGAGGTTCGCATTCCACTCTGTGCTGAGTTGCTTAAACAGTTTGTTATTCACAAACTGCGGAAACCACGTGAGACCATGGGTGCTTGCGCCCTTAAGAACGACGACATTCCCATGCTCGTCGTGAAGCTCCGTACCCACAACATGAAGTTTACCGCTCGTCGATGGACGCGCAACAGGAGTCGCCACCGCAAACGAGACAAAAAACAAAACCAAAAAGAATAGAAAGAAATATTTCCGCACAACCATATCATTAAGATATGAAAATAAACAGAATATTGCAACGTTTATCTTTACACATTAAAAAAGCACCCCACATTTGCAGGGTGCATTGTACCTATTATGAATAGCGTTTATTACTTGCCGTGGCGGAGCTTGGAACCAATAGCGCGGAAAATATCCTTAATCTGTTTTTCGGTCATCGTCGGCGTTTCGGCAGACTTGGCAAGACCCGTCCTATTATGGAAGTTTGTAATCAAGTCTACAAATTCAGCGGAAGCAGAGATGTCCTGATCATAGAGATCAAAATTGAAGAATTCCTGCGTTTCGCCGTTTTCATATTCTTGCTGATAATCCTTAAAAGCCTTTTTACAATCATTTTCGACATACGCATAGCGGAAACCCTGCTTGACGGTGCTAGTCACGCCACCATACGACACCGTATATTCAATGGAACCCTGCGTATGAGAGACATAAGTCATTTCAAGACCTTCAATGCTGAGAGTCTTGCAGCTCATGTTAATAGAGTTCTTCGGAACTTTCGCAATCAAGGAAAGCGTTTCTTGCATTTCGCCAAAGTTTTCGAAAATGCAATCCGTATTGATATAGATAACATCACTGTAATACGGATCTTCGAGAACGACACCTTCAATCAGCGGACTTTTAACTGTCGCGCTCTTATAGAAATTGCCTTCTGGGAACTGTTCACCGGCAGCAACTCTAAATTCATAAGTGTTCTTGCCAGCACCATCACCCAAATCCATTTGAGCCGTGCCGTTGCCAGCATCCGTCAATGCACCATGCTGAGTCGTCTTTTTCCAAACAGCTTCGTTTGCATAATCCGTGCAAGTAGCCTTGGTAATTTCCAAGGTGCCATCGGCAGCATAGCTATATTCACCCATTTCAGAAATGATATAGTCCGTCGGGAGGGCGGCTGGAGTTGGAGCCACGGAGCTGGAATCATCGGAAGACGATACGCAACCCGTCATAGCAAGGGCGACCGCAGGGAGTACGGCAAGAACTTTTTTCATATAAATCCTCATTATTAAATTGTCCTTACTAATGTACAATTTTTTTAAGCTTTACACAAGAAAAAACATGTACAAAGTGAAGATTTATTTACTTGAGTTGTAAAATCGCTAATAAAGGATTATAGATCTTACCAATCCTTAGCCGGGCGAGCTTGACCGCGGACGGGTTTCCAGGGCTTGCGTTCACCGTTCTGTTCGTCAAAGTCCTTGAGGAGCTGGGCCGCTTCTTCAGGAGTCATTTCGCCAGGTTGAAGCGGCTGCTGTTCTGGCTCACCGCCGTTACTATCACTGGAATTCCCTTCGGACTGTTCGGGCTGCTGCTGCTCTCCGGCACCGCCATTGCTATCAGAACTATCGCCACCCTGGCTACTGCTAGACTGACCGTTCTGACCTTGATTCTGTTGATCTTGGTTTTGGTCATTCTGGGCGCTAGAGGAACTCTGGTCGCCATTCTGGTTCTGATTTTGCTGATCCTGGTTCTGCTGATCTTTATTCTGGTCTTGGTTTTGCTTGTCCTGATTCTGATCCTGGTTTTGATCCTGATTATTTTGGTCTTGATTCTGGTCGTTTTTAGGATCGTTCTTCTTATTTTCGTTCTTTTGCTCGTCCTTCGCTTCGTGAATGCGGTCGAGGAGCATCTGCAATTTCTGATCGTTCGGGTAGTATTGCAAGCCTTCGTTGCAAGTGATTTCTGCTGTCGGCAAGCGGTTTTCGATGTACTGGAACGCCGCATCGCCATAGTAGGCAGAAGCCGACTTCGGAGCCGCGAATGCAACGGATGCAAGGAACAAAGTTACAGACGAGAGACGAATGACGAGAGAGGAGAGAGACTGCTTCATTAGATCACCTCCAGGTCGTTGTCGGTGTTGCTAGCGTCAATCTTTGCCTTGGGCTTGCGACCGGCTTTGATTTCGATAACGTCATCAATGCGCTGGACATGGCCGCTCAATTGGCTTGCGGTTTCATCTTCGGCAATCAGATTCTCGAGCATCTGCTTGCCTTCGGCATACTTGCCATCCTTGCAAAGCTGGAGCGCACGAGCCAAAACCTGCTTAGCTTTTTCGCTCAGCGGAGGTTGTTTCTGGTCATTCTGATTTTGGTTCTGGTCCTTGTTTTCTTTTTGCTTGTCGAGTTCTTCCTTAAGCTTACGCTGGACAATTTCAACGTTCTTCTTCGCGTTTTCAAAATCGTTATCGAGGTCAATTGCCTTTTTCAAATAAGCAACCGATTCACGCCAGGCCGCAATGCGCGCACTCGGTTCCTGAGCTTTTTCGCCCACGCGGAAATGCGTATTCGCCAAGTTATACGCCGCCTTCGCCGCCATATTCCTGTCGGGCATGCGCACAGCGCTTTCGAGTTCCTTCTTGGCTTCTTCAAAATTGCCAAGCTTGTATTGGCACGTTCCAATGTTGTAGAACAAAAGCGGATTTGCGGGCTCCGCTTCGCGGGCCTTCATGTACTTTTCAAGCGCACCGGCATAATCGCCAGCGGCAAAAAGCTTGTTGCCATCATTGATTGGTCGGGCAAACGTCGCCACAGCCATAAGCATCGTCAAAGAACAAATCTTAAATACAGTAGAAATTCGCATATTCACACTTCTTATTCTTTTTCGAACACCAATATATCAAATTTCAACTTCTCAGAGTAATTTTGTGGGGTATGCTACAATATATTTTCCAAAATTACGGACTGAAAAGCCGCGCTGTTCAAACCACGAAAGCCTTGAATCCTTGTTTTCCATAAGATAAACGGCTTGCGTATCGGCATTGCCCAAATCAAACGTGAAAACATAGCGGTCAAATTCGTGCACGTAGAGGAACGCGCTCGGGAAATTCGTGTAGCGCACCGTCGAAAGGTAAGAATTCAAGTCCACCTTGCCATAAAAAAGTACTCGCGGGTAGCTCACGTTCGGGTCCACATAAATTTTATCGCCCGGTTTCGACTGCGACTGCGCAAATTCCATGGCATCGCCAATGCCTTCGCAGAACGGATTTGCAATCTGGTCCTTATATACCGTAAAATATTCACGTTCAAAATTGGCAAAGCTCAAGAGGTACGCCACCAACGGAACATAAATCAACTTCGGGTGGATATAGCTAAACGCGATAATAATCCCTTGCGCAGCCATAATTATAATCGGGATAAAAATCAAGTTCACGCGATTGACATTGACATTGATTAAAATTCCAATCGTAAAAGCGGCGAGCAGCCAGACAATCATAAAGAACGAGAGCCCAAGCTTGCGCGACTTTACATCACGCACGACCTGCCAAATGTTTTCGACAAGCCCGACAAAAAAGAACGCAAGTGTCACCGGATAGAAAAGCCCAAAATTGCGGATGCAATTCCACGGGAGTCCATCGGACTGGTTCTTCAAAATATTCCAGAGGTTCATGAAATTTTCAGGGATGCGCTCAAACGAAATTTCACTCTCCCTGAAATAAACAAGCTTCGGGATGCTAATGAACGGCAAGCGGATTTCATTGATGACGCCCTTGTTCACGAACATAAAGAGCATAAGCGGGAGCGCAAGTGCAGCAAGCACGCCAAGCGAAATCCAAGTGTAACGATTGTTGTGAATAGACTTTGTCCAAAGTGCATAAAGCACGTTCAGCAAAATAATGAACGGAACGGCCACCCAGATGGTCGCATACGCATAAAGCGAGAGTCCGTAAAATGCAGCCGAGGCAATCAAGAACTTCGGTTTTTCAAGACCTTTCACAAAGAAGAAAAGTCCGAACAGCACAAAACCCGGCGCCAAGTTCGATTCAAGAGCCCAGCGCGAAAGCATCACATGCCATGGAGAAATCGCAAGCAGAAGTGTTGCTCCCAAAGCAAAGCGTTCGCTCGAGAATCGGCGCACCAAGAAGTAAACCGCCGCAAGCGACAAGAGGCCCACCAAAAGCATCGGCAAACGGATCACCCAGACATGCATCCCGAAGAGTGCCACAAACGGAATCATCAAATACGATTCAAGTGCGTTCATGCCGGAACCCCAAGCAGTCAGGTAAACCGGCAAGCGGTAGCCGTAAGAATCAGCAGCATGGTGTAAAAGCGTATAGGCGTTATAGCCCGCAAAAGCTTCGTCCTGGTTGATATCGCCCGGCACGGAGCCGAACATGTAGACACGCGCAAACGTCCCTAGCAGCAAAATTACAGCAAAGACAAATTGCGCAGCCGTTCGCGATTTCAGCCAAGCAAAAACCTTGTCCATTACTTCCTCTTTGTCACGATGACGTTCAGCCAGTCGGCATGGTCGTAAGCGTTGTCGCCATCGGCATCTGCCTTGAGGATAATCGTCTGCTGACCACCGATATAGACTTTAGCCGATTGCGGCTTTCTATTGCCAAATACAACGTCACCTTTCCAGAGCGTTTCTTCGGGCGTTGCCACAATAAAGCGCACGGAGCCACCGCCACCCGCTTCATCGTCAATGCCCACGACAAATTCGAGCGAATCCGCATCCGCGGGCATCTTGAAGAACAGTTCAGAATTGGCGTGCGTGCCAATGCCATTTTTGTACTGCTGACCACGAACAGTAAGCGTAGCGCCATCGACAGCGCGGTTCACACGAGGCCTCCCGTACTGTTGCGTGTAATGGTCAATCGGCAAATCCGTGAGGTAGAACTGGTTCGATGAAAGTTCCACATTGACCGGCATGAGTCCGACAATTTCAGAAATGAGCATCGGGAAAAGGAACAATGCAAGCACCACGTACGGCGTAAAGCGCGGGAACGGGATGCGAGCAAGCTTTTCAATCAGCGTCGGGAACGCACGCGGGGCAAAGTTGTTCACAACACCCGCAATGAAGATGAGGAGCGCAAGTCCAGAAACCGGCACCCACAAATCGGCACCCTTGAAGCCATTCACCATCGAAATATTCATGGCACAAATGGCAGTCACTAGAATTGACCAGATCCAGGATTTCTTCGTTTCAACCACCATCCACACGCAAGCAAACGGAACGGCGTAAATCAGGTAACGTTCATGCATGCCCGGCAACACAAGGAAGAACGCAAAAGCTTCCCAAGTCGCAAGTTCAAACGTGCGGCGGAGTGTTTTGGCAAAGAGAGCGCACTTCAAAATGTAAGCAGAGATAATCACGAACAGAATCTTTCCAAGCCAGGACGGCGAAAGCAAAAATCCAATGCCATCCGGTGAGAGTCCGAAAAGCGGATTCACGTCACGGCTCGTATTGCCCACAAAGAACATCCAAGTGTTCGCTGCATTGTAAGTCGAGAACGGGTACTGTTCCGTCGTGTTGAGGTAAGCATGCGTGAGGAGCCCCGAGAGGTTCCCTGCAACGATGAAAGGCAAGAACACAAGTGCAATTGCAACCACCATGAGCGGGAGCCCGCGCCAAGACTGCTTATAGCGACGGAGGAAAATGCCACCGAAAATCGGCAAAAGCAAAATCATCTGGAACTTTGCCAAAAGCGCAAGTGCAAAGAACATCGAAGCGTACTTTAAAAGTCCGCGGAAGTTGATGCAGTAAAGAGCGGCAATGCCAAAGATGCAGGGGAATAAATCGACCTGTCCCCAAATCGGGCCGTCGAGCAAAAGCGCCGGGTTCAAGGCCACAAACGCAAGCACGAGATGTGCAGAGTACTTCGGCAACTTGAAGCGCGCCACCAGTCGGCTCGCCAAATCGACAAGTCCTACATGTCCAAAATAAACCGGCCACAAGCAGAAGAACTTGAGAAGGGTTCCCTTTTCTATCGGGATGTTTGCCAAGTTATGGACTTGCGCCACAATCCAAAGCCAAAAAACATAAAGCGGAGGATAGTTGCCGTTAAAGCGTTCAAGCCCGTTATTCGCCAGTTGCTTGACCCAATCCGCCCAATAATTTTGATCTCCACCAAATGCAGCAGCATTTGTACAGAACAAGTTTGCAAGCAGGCAGATAACGCCCCAAATCAAAAAGTACTGGATAGACTTATCGTTTTTCACCAGAAGCTCCAAAATGTTTAAAATGAATATTCACGGAATTCGCTTTCCGATACACAAAACCAAGTCCCTTCCAGAAATAATCCAAAAGCACAGAGGCAATATACGTCATTGCAATAAGCACCAACAGCGACGGGATAGCATATCGCGGAGCTGCAACAATCTTTGCCGGAACATCGAAATAGTAACAGAAGAACGGGTGGATAAGCCACATAAATGTGCTCTGGCGACCGAGATGCCAAAATCCCTTTTTCAGCAATTTCATGCGATTCAGGAGATCCATGCTCGCAACCGTCAAAACGGGAATGAAGAACACATCAAAAATTTCGCCCACTTCATTTTGACGCATGACAATGACCATGCACCAGACGAGGAAATCCGCAAACGGATTCAAGAGTCCATGCTGTTTTGCGGAATCATGCAAGCGGTCGAACAACCCATTACGAGCCACAACAGCGCCCATCCAGAAGCAAGCCGCATACGGTGCAATCTGGCAGAACATGCGAACATACATGTGGCTATTGCCAAGAACGCCAAGTGCAGGGACTGTTTTAAGCCCTGGGAAAATGTGAGCAAACAAAAGCGACACAACGACGACAATAAAAAGATTCACCCTAGCCGAATAGCGGTCGATAATCGCACGAATGAACGGGAAAGTAATCAAGGCAAACGCATAACTTATCAAGAACCACCATTCCCTGTTGTATGTTGAGGTGAATCCCAAAAAGTTCGAGAGCAGTTCTCTTGGCACAAGTTTTTCAAAGCGCGAGTAAATAAAAGGATCAATGCAATACGGAAACTGCGAAGAGAAGAACAAGAATCCTATCGGAATGAAAACGAGAAAAACTTTCCAATAAGCAAAGTAAAGTCTCTTAAGCCTACCAACGATATCATACGACTTTCCGTAACTGCTCTTGTAAACGCCATAGCCGCCAAAGAAGAAAAACATCGGTACGCAAATTTTACCAAAAATTCCCAAATAAAGAGTCGAAGGCATACCAAACAATGTGAACAAGCCCACAACGCCACCACCGGGAATACGATTCGGGAAAAACCAAAGGTGATGCATGAGCATGCAAACAATTGCAATCCCCTTCATAATTTTGGTATCATCGGGCGTTAAGAAATTATCGATTGCGTTTGAACTTTTTTGCATAATATTCTTTTACGTAATTTGATTTGGAAATTATAGAAATCTTTTGGCACATTGCCATTTACATTGTTCCCATTTTATAAATTTAAATGCTAGGATTTACAACGGAGAAGGAACTGTTATGCCCGAAATAAAGAGCACAACGTGTAAAAATCATTCCATAGAACTCATTAGGATTGTGGCGTGCCTGCTAGTGATTATGGCACATAGTCAAATCAGCATCTTAAACAACAATGAACTGATTAGCGGTAGACTCGCCATTTCGACAATCCTCGCCGACGACGTTCCGCTATTTTTACTGGTAACCGGTTTCTTTTTCTTTGGCAGAATCAAGTCCGATGCAGACATCATCCCGACTTTCCCGCATAGAGCAAAATCATTTTTCTCCCGCGTTTATATCCCCACGATTGTCTATATCCTAATCAACATCATTTACCGTTATTACAACAGTCCAACACCACTCAATTCCATTTTAAATGCCGACTGGGATTATCTCGGACGATTCATTTTCAGGTTACTCCCCGGCGACCATTTGTGGTACATTTGTACTTACATGTCGTTTATCTTCTTTTTCCCGATGCTAGCTTTCGTTTGTCAAGACAGCCCGCAAAAGAACAAATTAAGGCAGACTCTTTTGGGAACTGCCATCGGTGCTGCAGTCATTGGCGACGTGCAATATTTTTTCAAGTTGAGCATGATTGATTTCGAAAAATTCCTTTGGGGGTATTGCACTATTTTCCTTATTCTCGGATACGAACTTTCACTGTTCATCTGCAAATTTGAAAACAAGCGGAGCAAGCTTTTTGCCATCGGCATCGTTATTTATCTACTCGGCTTTTTCATCAAGTTTGGCCTGCAATATTACATGTTCACCGAATACGGCGAGAATTACGCGAACAACAGATTCCGTTGGCTCCAGTGTTCGCCTTGCTTTATAACGACTGTGGGAATGTTCATCGCCGTGTACGCACTTGGTACATTAATCAAAGCAAAGGGCATCGTGGCACGCATCATCAATTACGTTGGTTCCTGCACATTCGCGATTTACCTTTTCCATTTCATGGTCATCCTTGAAACGGGAAATTTGCGCAGCACGATTTTCTGGAAAACGGGAGCCGCAATGACATTTTTCAATGCCATCGCGTATTACATCCCTTACGCCCTCGCCGTATTTGGTTTGACTTTGGTTGTGGCGATTGTCTTCAAATACGTTGTCGAAAAGCCCGTAGAGAGACTTTTCAAAAAGGAGATGCCCGTTCAGAGACGGGCATGACAAGCTTCGGCAAGCAAGACTACTAGCAATACAGAGCCTTCACAAGCTTAATCATGTCTTCGTGGTCGCTCGCGGCCATCATCTCGCGGATGCTGTGCATGCTAAGCATAGGTTCGCCAATATCGACCGTCGGGATTCCGAGATTTGCAGAAACCGTAGGGCCGACCGTCGAGCCACAGGGCATGTCGTTTCGCATGATGAATACCTGCAACGGGATTCCCGCCTGCTCGCAAAGCAAACGGAGCTGAGCAGAGCTCATCAAGTCGCTCGCGTAACGCTTTTGTGCATTTGTCTTAAGTACAATACCTTTTCCCAAAAGTGGCGCATGATTCGGTTCGTGTTTTTCCACGTGATTCGGGTGCTCGGCATGTGCCATGTCGATAGAGAGGGCGATACTAGACGAGAGAGGCGCTTGGGCCCTATCGTGCTCGCGCACTCCAGGGTGACAGTCATTCTGGAGCGAAGCGATAGAATCCAAGACACTCTTTAAAAAGTTGCTGGCGGCACCTTCGCGGGTGTTAGAACCGACTTCTTCATTGTTGAAGAAACACGCCACAAAACAATCGTTTTCAGCCGACTTGGCTCCAACAATCGCTTCGGCAATGGCATGGCAACTGCTCAAGTTGTCGAGCCTGCCCGAATAAATCCATTCGTCATTAAAGCCACCACGATTTGCAGGCTGCGCATCAAATAACTGCACATCAAAATCAATCAGGCGAGCCCCCGCAGGGAGCTCCTTTTCAAGAGCCTTCACAAACAAGTTCTTACGATTTTCAGAAGCATTACCTTCCGAAGCGCATGCCCACAGTGCATTGAAATCAATCTGAGGATTGACCTTGAGACCATCCTGGTTCACACCTCGGTTCAAGTGAACCGCCAACTGTGGAATCCTGAAAAGTTTTTCACCGCGGAAGAGCTTCGTTTTGAGCGTTGAATTATCGGCATCGACGTATGCGAGCATCCCTGCATATCCAAGATCGCGGTCGAGCCAGCTCGTGTAAAGCGGAGAACCGTAAACCTCCATATGGAGCGTGCACACACCCGCATTCACGCCATCTGGATTCGGGGAAATCTTAAGCGTCGGAAAGTCCGTATGCGCAAGCGCAATCCTGAACTTCGACGTGTCACACCACTGTTTTGGCGTACGGAACGCAATGACAGAACCTTCGCGGCACACGAAATAGGCTTTTGCAGGCTCAAGACTTGCGCCTAATTCCATTTCAGCAAAAGAATTTGCCTTAAAAAACGACTTCAAAGCGTCTACAGTATGGTACGGCGTCACAGCGGTATTCAAAAATTCAAAAAAATCCATATTTCCTCGAAAAAATTCAATTAAATTCAATTTGACAATATAATCTATTTATATTTCACGCAAGCAATGGCATTTCAAAAGATAAAACAGATCAACTGGATGGAAATGTCCGGCCTCCTGGTCGGCGTTGTGACCACCGTTGCTGTAATGATTTTTTCGCTGACGCTCTACCACTACCTCAATGACAACGGAGTCATCAAGGTCAAAGAGTACACGCTGCACAGTAAGTTCGAAAAGGCTCTCGGCCTTAGACCGGGTACCCGTGTACAGATTAGCGGTGTCGATGTCGGACAGATTAAAAACATGAAGATCAATTCCGATGGCATGGGTGTGCTTATGGAATTTGCCATCCGCCAGGAATTCCAGCCGCTGATTACCGACAGTGCATCAGTCTACGCCATCCGCGACCAGAACATGATTTCGGCTCGAGTCATCAATATTGACATCAGGAACGGCAAAGGAAATATTCTTCAAGACGGGGATACCTTAACGGCAGGCAAAGCTCAAGATATCGAAACCGTCGTGGAAACCGCCAACGAACTTTTGGGCCGCGTAAACCACCTCATCGATGCCGCCGACACGCTTATCGCAATGGCTCTCGATACAGGAACGACCATGGGTGCGTTGTTCGGTTCCCGTGCACTTTACGACAATCTCAACCGTCAATTGTTCCGCCTAGACGAAATTACATTCATCGGCAAGAACGTGCTGAAGAAGACATCCTTCTTGCTCGATACAATGAAGACCGACGTACCGCGACTCGTCAGCCGCGCAAACGAAGTCACGGATAACGTAAGCAATTTGCTTGAAGATTTCAAACCGTTACCGGGTCAGGTCACTTCGCTTTTGAACTCTATGGATTCTACCGTGGGCCGTGTAGACAACCTCGTGACAGACTTCGGCACGGTCACTACCGGACTGCAAGACTTCATGAATACAACGGAAAGCACCTTGCAGAGTGCAGACGACTTAATGAACGGCATGTCCAAGATGTGGCTTTTGAAAGGCAATATACCGAAGCATGACTCTGTGCCCTTTGTCGTGGAGACGCTATGGTAACGAAGGCTTTGAAAATCGCTCTTTGCGTAGCGCTTAGCGGAACCGCTGCATTTGCCACGGAATCCGGGAAAATCGCCTCACGTGCGCAGAAGTCCATTAAGGCAGGGAATTTTGCCAAAGGCTATTCGCAGCTCGAACGCGCTCTCGTTGCAAGCCGTAAAGAAGCGGACCTCAATTCCGAGACTCGCATCTTTATCGCCATGGGTCAAATCCGCACCATGAGTCTCGATTTTGAACTCGCCGATTCACTGTTGAACGTCATCCACGATGATGGCTTGGACCGTTCCACAAAAGCAATGCTCATCAAGTCAAAAGTGACTTTGAAAAACGCAACCGAAAAGTTTAACGAAGCAGTTTCGCTTTGCGAGAGCGTTAGTGAAGAGGAACTGGATAAACTTGCCGACGAATTGCAAGGTTCATTCTATTCGGAATGCGCTATTGCCTATGCAGGCGCCCACCGCGAAGACAAAGCCAAGCAAGCCCTCAAGATGGTCGACAAGCGCCTCGATGACGATACGGGAATTTACTACTGGACGGAAGCCCGCACTAGGGATTTGCTAGGTCAAGACGATGCCGATAAATTCTACCACAAGGCAGAATCTGAATCGGTCAAGTCCAATACACCTTACATGACCGCAAGCATTCTTTACCATCGCGCAAAGCTTATGAGCAAGACAAATCCTGCAGTTGCAAAGGATTTGCTCCGTCGCTGCAAAACATCATTTGAGCTGATGGGTCTCCCCAACAACACTAAACGCTGCGCAGAATAATTATTTCTGTACTAAAGAATCCGCAACACTTACTTTAGCCGTATCAGCGGCAGTAGAATCCACGGCGGGTTCTTCGACTTTTTTCATGGCAAGGAGGCGGTTGTAAACGACAACCGGCGGGATGCGGCCTTCGACCATGCCATCGACAAGGTATTTGACCTTCTGGTAGTTTTCGTCCTTGTCGTAGTCGGCAATCAAGCCCTTGTAACCGAGGAGCTTGAGAATCTTTGTATAAAAGCTTGCACGAAATTTCTTGAAACGCGGTTGCATCACGTCGTTCAAGATTGTTTCAAGCGCAGTCTCGGTCTGCATGGAGTCGAGTTCAAAGCTGCGGTAAATCGTGCGGATGTGATCGGGAATCGTTGTATCCGGACTATCGAAATACTTGCGCATCACGTTAGCGGCTTCGGTCTTGTTGGGGTACGGACCACGAGCGAGGCGGAGTGCAAAGTAAAGCGAAAGGCGCCAGTTTTCAGGATAAACGCGAGTCGCACGGCGGAGTACCGAGAAGTCCGAAGTATCGGGAGCATCTACGGGCGTCACGCCACCGACAAAATAATACGGCGTATAGAATAGCGAATCCAAGCTCGTCGAAAGTTCGGCGACATGGCCGAGATACGCATATTCCTTGCCGGTGAGGTAGCTTTCACCAAGTTCGGTAAGGCCCTTGATCCAAAAGAGCCCCGCTACCGATGCGTCATGCCCTGCTGCCACATAGCGAACAGACGAAGCCTTCGGCAAGAAGGATTCGTCAAAGTTCGTGTCAGGCAACGGCTTGGCGTAATGGAACGCAAGCGCGATGATGGCAATAGCAGTTATAATAGCAGCAAGGAAACGCATAAGTTAATTAAAGCTGGCAAGCCTCTGCGAGTTTTTCGAGTGCATCGACGCAATCGTTCGCGTAGTTTGCCGGCGTATCGTTACGCTGCCAAGCAAAGTTGAGTCCACTGCTCGAGTTGAGCACATGGAACTTGCGCTTGCCGCCACCGTTTTGGATAGCCTGGAGAACAGTCTTGGCATCGCCGCCCTGACCACCCGGCACGCCCGGAATGGACACGCCCGGAATGAGGAACGGGATTTCGTGTTTGTGAGCAACGGTGTAAGCCGTAATCTTCTCAAGTTCTTCCGGGTGGGTTGCACCGACAACGGCACCGAGGTAACCCTTGTCAGCATCCCATTCCATAATCTTGTCCGCTACGGAATAGAACGCTTCGGCAACGTCGCGCGGATCGTCACTGCGAGTAACAGGCAAATCCTGGAAATCGTGAGCGCCCTTGTTGCTTGTGCGGAGGAGCACGTAGGCACCGTTTTCGCTATCTTCGCGAATGAACGGACCGACAGAATCGGCACCCATCCACGGAGAGACGGTCACGGCATCTGCACGGTAAACATCGTAAGCGGCGTTGGCGTAGGCGGCACTGGACTTGCCAATGTCACCGCGCTTTGCATCCAAGATAACCGGGATGCCTGCGCTTCTGTAATCGGCAATGAGCTGCTGCAAAACGAGCATCGACTGCACGCTCACGCATTCGTAATAAGCGCTGTTCGGCTTTACGACAGCCGGCTGCACGTTACGCTTGAGGCAGCATTCCAAGATGTCGGAATAGAAGCGCTTTATGCGGTCTTCGGGAGTGCCTTCGAGCGGGATGAGCTTGAGCACAGGGTCCATGCCCATGCACACCGGGTTGCCGCACTTTGCAATACGCTGTTCAAGGCGATCGTAAAAGCACGTCATTACTTCAATTCCTCCTGAATCTGGGCGGCTTCGTAAGAGAGAATGCCGTGTGCGACAGCCACATTCAGAGATTCAAGTTCACTGCTCATCGGGATCTTCACCGTTTCGTCGGCGAGTTCGATGAAGTACGGGTTCGTGCCAGCACCTTCGTTACCCACGAGGAAAGCCATCTTGCGGAGCTTGTGAGCCGGGATTTCGCGGAGGGACTGCTTAGCATGCAAATCCGTAGCGATGATGGTATAGCCCTTGCTGCGAAGGAAGTTAATCTGGTCCACGAGATCCACGTCGAATTCAAACGGAACACGGAGGAACGTACCCGAGGAACCGCGAACGACCTTCGGGTTGAACGGGCTCACGGTACCACGACCGAGAATCATGCCCGAAGAATTGAAACCAAGGCTCGTGCGGAAAAGCGTGCCGAGGTTACCCGGATCCTGCACGGCATCCACAAGCGTAAGCACGCTGCGGCTCGTTTCGTAGACCGGCTTCTTGCTTGCGATGTTGCAGTAAGCGATGATGCCCTGCGTCGTCATCGTCGAAGAGAGGCGCTTCATCTGGTCTTCGGTAAGAGTGTGGAGCGTAATTTCGGCTTCGTTAATAGCTTCGATGAGTTCTTCATTTTCAAAGCCTTCGACAACGTAAACAGAAATCACGAGTTCGCGGTGGTGCTTCACGAGTTCTTCAACAACGTGAACGCCTTCACCAAGGAACTTGCCTTCGCGTTCGCGACCCTTTTCAGTCGTGCAAGCGATGAGGCGCTTGAACCACGGCGGTGTAGAGCCTGCATCTTCAACGGCTTCAATCTGGGCGGCGCGTGCTTCGAGTGCGGCTTCGTCCAAGTTTTCGTCAACGGCTTCCTTCTGTTCCGGACGCTGACGGTAGACCGGGGCGTTCATGGCACCGCGCGGTCCGCGGTTAAACGGCTTGTCGCCAAAGCGGCGCGGACGGCGATCACGGTCAAAGCGACCACCACCACGGCGTTCTTCACGATTGAACGGACGGCCTTCGCGGTTTTCATCGCGGTTGTCACGGTCGAAACGGCGTTCACCACGGTCAAAGCGGCGGTCGCCGCGGTCACGGTCAAAACGACGATCGCCACGATCACCACGGAACGAGGGCTTGTCGCCAAAGGAACCGCGGTCATCGTCACGACGAGGGCGGCGTTCAGGAGCTTCACTGACTCCGAATTTACGATCCAGCGTGATTCTTACAGTACGCTTCGGTTTGTTTTCTTCTTCACTCATAGTTTTTCCATCAACTGTTTGGCGACGGATTCCCCGTCAATTTCTAAGATCTTGTAGAGAGCCTTGATTTCTCCCTGTTCAACGAATCTGTCCGGAAGACCAAACCGGTACAGCTTCTTGTCCGTATAGCCGAGATCGGACAAAAGTTCCGCAATGGCTGAACCATAGCCACCCACCTTCGTATTGTCTTCGAGCGTCACAATGACATTGTGGCTGTCAAACAGCGAACGGTAGCATTCCTGGTCTAGCGGCTTAATAAAACGGGCATCCACAAGCGTCGGGTTGTATCCGTTTTCACGAAGCACGGCGGCTGTTTTCTTGAGTTCATTTGTCATGAAGCCGGCACCCAAAAGGAGTATGCCGGAGCCCTTCTCAAGAATCTTGGGGCTTTTATAATCGAACAGTCCTTCCGAGGGGACAAGCTCTGCAGAAAGTGCAGTGCCTCTCGGATAGCGGATAGCCACGACACCTTCCATATCGATGGCGGCAGTCAACATGTCGCGCAGTTCATTTTCATTGGAGGGTGCCAAGATGGTCATTCCGGGAACAGTCCGCAAGAACGACAAGTCAAAGGCGCCATGATGCGTCGGACCGTCAGCACCGACAAGGCCGGCACGGTCGAGCACAAGCACCACATGCAAGTTCTGGAGTGCAATGTCGTGGATAATCTGGTCGTAGGCGCGCTGCATGAACGACGAATAAATCGCGACCACAGGCACAACGCCATCGCAAGCCATGCCCGCCGCAAACGTCACGGCATGCTCTTCGGCAATGCCCACGTCAATCACGCGGTCCGGGAGTTCCTTTGCGACGATATCCATGCCGCAGCCTGTAGGCATTGCAGCCGTGATCCCCATGATGCGCTTGTCCTTACGGGCAAGCTGCAAAAGCGTATTGCCAAACACGCTCGTGAGAGACGGGTTCGGATTGCCCGGAGCAAGCGGGAGTCCGCTTTCAGGGTCGAACGCCCCGCAACCGTGATACTTTGTCGGATTCTTTTCGGCAGCATCAAAACCGCGACCCTTCTCGGTCAGCACATGAACAAGGCACGGCCCCTGCTGCTGCTTGACGCGTTCAAGAATCATCACGAGTTCATCGATGTCGTGACCATCAATCGGACCAAAGTAGCGGATGCCGAGGTCTTCAAAGAAGCGACCAGGCTTCACAGCGTTCTTCGCCGCATTCTCGACCTGCAAGAAGAGGTCACGGAAACGAGAACCCAGAATGCCCGGCAAACGATGCATCAGGCGATCCAGGTCCGTACGCATCTTGTTGTAAACCGGATCCGAAATCACGCGGTTCAGGTACTTGCTAAAGCCGCCGATGTTCGGTGCGATACTCATCTTGTTATCGTTCAAGATGATGGTCATGTTCTGCTTGGAGGCGCCAACGTTATTGATAGCCTCGTAAGCCATACCGCCCGTCATGGAGCCATCTCCAATGACAGCAACCACGTTGTTGTTGCGGTTGAAATGGTCGCGCGCAACGGCAAAGCCGAGAGCCGCAGAAATAGACGTCGTGGCGTGGCCCGCCCCGAAGCAGTCGTAAACGCTTTCATTCCTCTTGAGGAAGCCGGAAATGCCTCCCTGCTGGCGCAAGGTATCGAATCGGTCATAGCGACCGGTCAATAGCTTGTGCACGTACGCCTGGTGTCCCACGTCCCACACGATCTTATCGTCAGGTGCGTTGAACACGTAGTGCAGCGCAAGAGTCAGTTCAACAACGCCAAGGCTCGATGCCAAGTGACCACCGTGCTTAGCCACTTGACCAATGATGGTCTCGCGGATCTGCGCGGCGAGATGGTTCAGTTCCTCGACGGAACAGTGCTTCAAGTCCTGAGGCGACTTAACGTCTTTCAGTTCCATTTATTTCACTCGCGTGATGATGTATGCCGCTATAGAACGGAGGATGGAGGTATCGCATGTAAGGCCATCCAAAGCCTTGATGGATTCCTCGTAGAGTTCCCTAGCGCGTTCCCTAGACTTTTCCAGTCCAACGATGGACGGGTAAGTTGCCTTGCCCTTTTCGATGTCAGACCCGGCGTCCTTACCGAGTTCTTCGGTCGTAGAGACAATGTCCAGAATGTCATCCACAATCTGGAAGGCAAGCCCGATGGAGCGGCCGTAGTTGCGGATGATTTCCATATCCTTTTCACTTGCCTTTGCAAGCATCGCACCCACGAGGAGAGAGGCTTCGATGAGGGCTGCCGTCTTGTGGTAGTGAATGTAATCGACAATTTCGAGATCGACAGTCTTGCCTTCGCATTCGATATCGGTCATTTCGCCACCGATCATGCCGTAAGTGCCGAGCAAGTGAGCAAGGAGTTCGATAGCCTTTGCGTTACCGGTCTTGCCCATCATCTCGAAGGCGTGGATGCAGAGGGCGTCGCCAGCCATCACGGCAGTAGCTTCGCCAAACTTCTTGTGGCTCGTGAGCTTTCCACGGCGGTAGTCGTCGTTATCGACACACGGAAGGTCATCGTGGATAAGGCTGAACGTGTGGAGCATTTCGAGAGCGCTCGTTGCAAGCCAAATTTTTTCTCCCTTGCCGCCAAACATGTCGAACGTGGCCTTCGCAAGTCCCGGACGTAAGCGCTTGCCGCCTGCGAACATGGAATAGCGCATAGCCTCGTGCAAACGGCACGGACGGTCCTTTACTGGGGGGAGATGTTCATCAAACTTCGCCTCGGCATCTTTTGCGATGCGGGCGAGATATTCCTGAGCAATTTTTGCTTCTGATTCAATAGACTGCATGTGCACAAAGATACTTAATTCGAGGCGCACTTAAAAGGGCTTTACCACTAAAACTAGAGTTTTAAATCTTTAATTTAAGAAGTTTAGCATGCGGGAGGGGCCCCAGCTCGGAGTTGCGAAGGCCGCACGGGCCCCTCCCTGCACCCTCCCCATCCTTGGCCGACGCTTTTTTCTCTAAACGAGTCCACATACATAACAAAAAAATAACAAGTCCTCGCTTATTACCGAGAAACTTGTTAATTTTAATTTATTTGTAAAAAGTTATTTCTAAATCTCTAGAAAAGAGCGCCATAGAGCACTATATCGTCGAGATAGAATTCTGTTCCATTTCTTACGAAGAAATGCAGCTGGCGGACATCGTCCTTAAGCGTATTCCATGCGATATAGCAGTTGCTTACATCCTGGGCGGTATAGCACAGGTCATCGTATTTCACGACATAACGCGTCCATTTCTGAGAATTCAGGTCCTTCCATTCCGAGGCGGCCTTGAGCGAGAGCCCTGCGACTTCGGATTCACGGGTCCAGTTTTCAAGAGACACGCGAATCTGGCCCGAACCCTTGGCATAGAACGAAATAGAATCGAGCGTGGAGAGGTTCCAACCTTCGTCGCGGAGGAACATGCCGGTCAAAACCCAAGCGTAAATATTATTCGTTCCCACCAGGTTGTACTTTCCGTGGAACACCTTGGACTTGCGCTCGTTATCCGTATCGAACGACTTGGACAGAATCTTGGAGCCAACAGAATCCGTGCTAAAATACCAGTTTCCGGTATCCTTCACGTTTTCGAAGTTCTGCATCACTACATACGGATAGTCGAAATCAGCAGAGCCCTTGGAAGGCGCAATGCGCTTTGTTACATACAAGCTATCTTTAGTAGTGACAACATAGATATCGAGCGAATCGTTCGTCGGGAGCGTCGGGAGTGTGAACGTCCCTTCTTCGTTCGTCTTCGTCAAGACGTCGAGACCATAGACACCCACCCACGCATACTTTTCGCCGGCATGGAGTGTCACACGGCTCATGTAGTTTGCCGTTTCCTGAAGTTCAATCGTATCAAGGGCAGCAATCTGCTTTGCCGAAAGCACCTTGGAATAGGCGGCACCCGACTGCATTACAGTGAGGCGGTAATCGCCAGACTTCAAGGAATCAATGACAAAGAGACCGTCCTTGTCAGCATAAGCATCTGCTTCGGCAATGACGTTACTCACGTGCAAAGAATCAACACGCGCGTCAGCCTTGCGGATTGCAAGCGATGCATACGGAACAACCTTGCCGTCTGCCACTGCCACAAACTTAACCTTCCCGGCGTACGGGTCCGGCTTTTCGGGCTGGAGGTCAACCATTTCCGTTTCGTTCGGCGAGAGCTTTACAGCCAAGTCATCATAGACCGTGTTGTCGTCACCGCGCAAGAAGTACACCTGCAACGAGTCGTTCGATGGCAACTGCGAGAGCATAAAGCGGCCGGTCGAATCCGAGCGCACAAGCACATCCATGCCGCGCACGCCCACCCAGACAAAGTCGCAATCTTCAGGCACATCCGCCAAGCCGCCAAGGGCCGCAGTCGGTTCAAGGTTCACGCTGCCCAAGGTCGTATCGCCCGAGTAAAGTCCAGTGTAGGCAGAACCGCCATACACAATCGTCAAGCGGTACTCGCCTTCCGGAGCCTCGAACGAGAAGTTACCGAGGGAATCCGCGTAGAAGTCCGCGTTCACAAGTTCATTTGTCGCACTATCAGCCGTCGAAGTGTGATCAACACTTCTGATAGCCACACGTGCATAAGACGCCACAGCGCCATTGCCCAAGTAAGCAATGCCGTTCGTCGTTTCGCTGCCGGGGCCACCAGCGACCTTGTCCGAGCAGCTCCAGAGCATAAGAGCTGAAAGTATGCAGGCTAGCCTTTTCATTTTGACTTCTCCTGCAGTTTCTTAGTAAAAGCAAGCGGGAACAGCTGAACATTCAGCTGGAACACCGTATCGTCACCCGTACCATCCTGCGAAAGACGCAGCAAGTCCGAGCGGAACTCCTTGATCTTTTCACGAATGAGCTGGATATCGTTCATGTTGAACGTCATCGTCACCGTGCTGATATCGCGCAGAGGAGGCGCATGCCGTTCCAGCGATTCACCCGCAAGGCGAATCGTCTCCTTCTGGAATGTCCGAACCGCTTCGGATCTCCAGTTACCACCTGTACTCACAAATGTATCATTCACTTTCCAGTACCCGTCCTTACCCTCAGAAATCATGTTCAGGTCATGCAGGAGTTTGATGGCATCCTTTGCCTGCTCCACCGTGATAGCCGGCGTGCAGCATTCGGCAAGACCTTCATAATCATCTTTAAAATTACAAATACCGATAACAGAACGGATAGCGTTGTAGTACCAATGGCGGTAAAATTCAAGTTCTTTTTTGGCAAGGCGCTTTAAGGGAATACCCTTCAAAGCTTGCATCTTCTCGTAATGGTTCAAGGCTTCCTGGTCGCTTTTCGCGCGACCGAAGTACACGAGTTCCGACCAGTAGGCGGTTTCCTTTTCGTCAAGCTCAAAGAACTCTGCCATCGGCTTGATGAAGTTTACAGCGAGGTGGATTTTACCCTGCGAAATACGGAGGAGGTTGCCGGGGTCTGCGCCGAGCTTCATTGCCATGTATCGCCAGGATATAACGGTCTTACGCTTCTTGAAATCTTCAAAAGCATCCCTAATCCATTCGCGATAATCGGTATATTCAAAAATCGGTTTCACAGAAATTCCTCACGGCGAGCTGCCGACACTAGACAATGCGGGCGGTTTGAACCTCTATAAAGATATCTATATATGGTTCAATAGGTTAGGGTACGCCGTTATCGTTCGTTGTGGAATTTTACAACGGACGCCGAACCGCCAGAGCAAGTCGACTGCCAGGAGCACTCCAACAAATCGCTAAAACGAGTGTCGCCACAGCGGCCATCAAACACGAGACCGCCCTTTTCATCTAGCTGGTAAAAGACTTCGTAAGAGATTTCAACGAGCTTGGACTTGAGCACCACCGGATCGCTCATTACCTTCGATGTGATTTCAATCACACATTTGTCTTTGGACTCCGACGATTCTGCCGCTTCGTCAACGGCATTCCAATGGAGCTGAATTTGCTTAAAGCCGTCCACTTCCGGATGCTTGGAGCACGAAACGAGCCACAAGACCGAAACTGCGAGAATAAGCCAAATGCGGATCATCGTGAACCCTTAGTGGTTACGTCTGAACGTTGCGACCGTCACGCGGTTGCGGCCATTTTCCTTAGAAGAGTAGAGAGCCTTGTCCGCACGGGCAATGAGAGACTTCGGATCTTCGCCAGGCACCATCTCGGTCACGCCGAAGGAGCAAGTCACCTGCTGCTGCGTGATAAGCGTCGAAGCTTCGATCGCCTTGCGCAACTTCTCGGCGAGGAACGCGGCATTCTGGATGCTCGTGTCTTCACTCAAGATCACAAATTCTTCGCCGCCCCAGCGCACGAGCGAGTCCGTATTGCGGATCATGCCCTGCACGAGCTTTGCGAGATTCACGAGAACTTCGTCACCGACAAGATGTCCGTAAGTGTCGTTCACGTTCTTGAAATGGTCAATGTCGAAAATCATGAACGAGACCGGAGAACCCGTGCGGTTGAGCTTTTCCTGTTCGCGGAGGAGCACACCGCTGAAGCCTGCGCGGTTGAGACAGCCCGTGAGCGGGTCTTCCTTGCTGGACTTTTCGTATTCACTCTTTTCGATTTCGAGAGCTATGAGGTTCTTCTTGAGTTCTTCTTGCTTCTTCTTGTTCAGAGCGCGTTCACGACTGTAGTCAAAGAATCTGATGATCAAGATGATAAGGAAGGTGACAAACCAGAGAGCGACAAGCGTCGTCACGAGGTCTACCTGCGAAATCTTCTTGCCCTTGAAGCGAAGTCCCTTGATTTCCCAACCGCCATAACCGAGCGGAGCGTTCGTACCAGTCTGGATTTCAATAAGCGGGATATTCGAAAGGTCTACGCGAGCCTTGTGAACGTTGATTTCGTTCTGGGAAACCCACCAGCCAGCCACGCGGAATTCCTGCGGGACAAACACAGCCGGATACGGTTCCTTGGTCGGAGTAAATTCGATTTCGTTAAACTTGAGGGAAGTTTCGTCATTCTTGCGGTAGAGAGCGCTATCGTAACCGCGCATGTAAAGGCGGACGGAACCCTCGTTACGCGGCTTGAGCCACACGAAGATGCTGTCGTAGTTGGAAAGGTCGCGGCCCATGGTCTTGCCATCGCCGAGATAGACCTTGATGCCCACATACGGGTAAGCGTAACCTTCACGGAGTTCATACTCGATGAGGACCGAGCTATCGGTGCGCGTCATGGAAATAGCAGAAGTACCGCCATCCACGGAGTCGGCACTTGCGACCACGTACGGATATTCGCCGAGATTAATCTCCATGATGTCGTCTAAGAAATGCCTATACGCAAACATGGCTACGGCAGTAATTACCAGAAGCACAATAATCAGGAAATTCATCCTGAAAAGGGCATAAACTTTTCTCATAACTTTTGAAGACATAATCACATATCCATTTTTGGCATCAGTGTTTTCTAAATATATAAAAAAGGATTTTTCCCGTGCCTAAATTATCTTGAAAGCCACCGTCCAAGCCGGGCTATTATGGGCCTCAAGGTGTTCGCGAGTTCTTCCTGGGAATGGGTGTCAGGATGTCCATGCAAACCGACATTCGACGTGAGAACGTGTTTATATTCCAAATCCTTGTGACCGGCAGCAATTTGAGCGTCGTAAATCGACTTTATCGTCGGGGCGAGGTCATCATTGGGCCATACTTTCGTGGAAACGAGCAGGAATTTTACGCCGGGGTGCGCCTTGCGGAGCTTATCGAGCAATTTAGCATATGCTTTCTTGAATTTTCCTTTATCTGCATACGGCGGATTACCCTGAAAATCGTTAATTCCTTCAAAAATTACGATGACCTGCGGGTGGAACTTTTCCAAATCCCAGCGTTCCGGCTTCGTATACGAGGTCACGGAGCCCATGACCGTGTAATCATAGAGTCGTTCGTACGTCCATTCGGGTACCATGTTGTCATAGTTGCGCACAAGGCCGCGTCCGCTGTAGGCATTCACCTGATAGTCGGCATTGAAACCGCTCGCAAGGAGGTAGGCGTAGCTCTTGGAAGCGTTCGTCTTGTCAAACTCGGGCGCGTCCTCGGCAGAGGAGCCTTCGCAGCCATAGCCCGCGGTAAAGGAATCGCCGATGAACTCGATGCGGCGATTGGACGGCTTGGGTGCTTCGCCAAATTCACCATCGACGGAAATGCCGTAGAACTTGATTTCGGGAACGCCGCTTTCGCTAATCTTGATGAAACGGTACTTGTGGAAATTGCCATCGTCCTCTACCTTGATGGTTCGCTCTTCCTTGGAATCGACTTCGAACTGTTCAACGGGCTTGCCGTCGCGGTCTAGGCGCCAGCGGGAATGACCTTCGACCGTAAACGTAATCTTTGAAGCCTTGGCGTTGAACGTGATGGATGCGGCAGGCGCACTCGCGCGGCTTACGCCGTTATCATGGGCCCAGCGGCCATTGAACAGAAGGTTTTCCATAGAAGAGGATGCTCCGAAAGAGTACGCGGCAAGCGCACCCAGGAAAAGGAATATGCGGACAAGATTCATTGAAGGAATAGTAGAAATTTAGACGAAAAACGAAATACGACAAAGCCTCCAATTCATAAAAAAGGCCCCGACTTTAACAAATCGGAGCATTCACAATCTAAATAGATTGCAACTTAATTATTTCAGCATAACATTTTTTCCACTAACAGAGCCGTTGTGCTCGATAGTTACCATATAACGGCCACTGAGAACATTCTCCAAATTCCATTTCAGAGAATTATATCCAGATCGAGCGTTTTCATAAACAAACGTTGCAACCACAGAACCATCAGCATTCATAATGGTAATTACAGCATTACCGGCAGATTTCAGTTCAAAACCAACCGACGTTCGACTCAGTTCTTTCAATATCGCCGATACGTTTTTATTTAAATTGGGCCGTTTCACTTTGTGGGCAAACTCGTTCTTTTTTTCGACGTAAACCCCATTTAGCCCCCTAGCAAAAACCGGCGATTCCGACTTTACCAACGTTCCGTTTTGCAACACAGCCACCAGTCGCTTGTCACCTTCAGTCGCACCAGCATAAGTTTCAATCTCCTGAGCATTTAACTCAGACTTATTGCCATACCAAGATTCAATTTGTTCACTATCCAAATCCTTTACCGTAATCTGAGTACGGCGAAGCGTTGTTGAAAGTGTATCACCATTGCTGACGAAAATGATTTCAAGTGGTCTATTTTCCTGTCCACGAAGTTTCGACTTCGACACTTCAATAGACATACCTTTAAGCGATTCTCCATCAACCGCAATGATAATATCTTTTGCTTGTAGCTTTGCCTCTGCAGCGGGTGTGCCGGGGATAACCTCCGCAACTTCAACACCATCTTTTGTTTGACAAATCAAAACACCAATACCACTGAAAGATTCAGAAGCAAAGAGGGATGTCACCGACATCAAGAAACACAAAGGAATTGAATAAAAACAATTCTTCATAAAACCTTCAAAAAAATGCATAAGCACCTCTTTTAATGAAACTGTACCTTTTCTTAAGCAATAATCTACTCTCTAAAAACAACAGTCTTAACAAAAAAACGCTTTCTTTGTAGCACGAGATATTTTGCAAACAGCATATCGTTCGGAATATCCACTTCAACCTCAGCCATGCAACTGCATGACGTACTAACGTCACCTTTCGTTTTCGCATCCACAAATAACGTATCACCATTCATATCAGAATAAAGTGAAAATTCAATATCTCCACAAGAAACCGGAATTTCAATATTCGCATATACCTGACCATTGGCCCTTTTCTCAAAATACACCGTATCATTCGTCGCGGTCTCTTGATTTTCACTATCACTTTTAGACAACGTTTGTACAGGACGATCCTTACAGCGATCCTTTATGCTAAAATTCAAATTGCCTACGTCTTCACTTGCGGAGCACGAACATAGAACCGCTAACGCCGCCATTAGCATAATGAATATGTTTCTTCTTACCATTTTTATAATTCCTCCATGATTTAAGTGAATGCGGAGCATCTATAATTGTAAATACAGATTCCCCATTATCAAGTTCCATAGTTGCAGTATAGGATATACACGGATGCAATTTTATTTTGCCACCATCTTCAACTTCACAATACGCCTCTGCAGCACTATTGGCAACTACAGATTTAACATTTCTTCTTTCATGAGTCTGTCTATTTTCCAAAGAATCAATGGTTGTAGAAACAACCTCACCTAACGCATTTTCATTTTCATCGACGCTTTCTTCTGTTTCAACGTATTCCAACGTTGTTTTCAAATCACTCATCATAATTTCAGCCCATTTGAGCTTACCATCTGAATCTAAAGCAATCGTAAGGTAATCATACGCACTACGAACAATTCTGTTATTATACACTCTTTGATAATTAAAAATGTAGCCTATTTCTTCAGCTTTATCAGAATAAAGATCAAACTGTTGTTCTACATCAAGAGATATAAAATCAAATTGTTTAGCAATAAAATCGGGTAATAGTTTTTTTAGAACTAACTCACTAAACTTCGATTCATTTTTTTTCATCTTATCCATAGCAATACGGAACTTATCATTTTTTATCCGTAACGAATTATCATCATTTTTCAAGACGCTACATTTTCCTTTTAAAGAAAGCATAATTAAAGACTGCATCTTCGACGTTGTATCCACATCTACCACAAACGACTTTCTAGAATCTTTTCGTACTGCTGTAGAAAAACTCATACGGTGACCAGATATCAAATGTCGTTCTTTCAAAAACTTTTTTGCTGATTGATCAAACCTCAAATTTGGTTTTGAATAGGATACGCAAAACATCAACAAAATAGTAACTAAAATTTTCATCATAAGAAATAACCTTCCTCTTACCTTAATAATATTTAGGAGAACCAATAGAAACAGCCTTAAATCTTATCGAATACCCACTAACGCTGCCATCACTTACAGGAGCATCATAAGAAAGTGCGTACGATTCTAAGGACATATCCAACGCATTTCCATTTGTTCCCTGTTTATAGAAATAAGCAATAGCAGGTTTATATCCCGTTATACCAGTACTATAACCTAACGCGCTATCATCTTTAAAGTTTTTATAAACTTTTTTCACAGCAGATACATAAGAGTCCCATATTCCACTTCCATTTTTAATAAAGTATTGTGCAAAATAATTAAAGCGATCTTCAGTTCGCCAACGAGCACTACTATACCAATGTTTTTTAATCGTTCCTTGCCACCCATTTGCATAATTACCCAAAATAGCATGAACCCCATTAAACATACTTGCAATTATAGCCATTTTATTATAATCAATATTTTCATTATCACTCAAGCTAGCACTCAACCGATCACTCTTATTCACATTCAAAAACATACACGCCTCAAGGAAAACCCAACGAGTTTTCCCGCCAAATCTTTTTGTATTGATTCCAAAATTTTGTTGTTTATCATGGAAAAACAGCGTTTGAGGTTCCCCATGCCCAGAAAAGAAAACGATTTCTGAATTATCAGTATAATCCGTCAAAAAGCTATTCGCAGTCGCATTAGCATTTTCCCGATCACGTAAATGTCGAACCGTCGTATTAGGATATTTCGCTTTTATCTGACTAGTCATTTGTTCAACAAATCTATTTTTATCAGCAATTGACCGTGACAAATCATTGCATCGTTCCACCCTTGAATAATCATTAATCGCATACGTAGACATATTCACTTCCGTAGGAGCTCGTAATAAAACACCAGCATATACAGAACAAGCAGCAAAAAGCATCATTAAAGATAATTTCTTCATTTATTCATTCCTTCATTGTTAACCACAATATATACAAAATAAAAATTTAGAACAAGAAAAAAAACTTTACTCAAAATTTATTTATTTATAAACTAAAAAAAATAACTCACCTAGTCGATAGTATTCTTTTATATAAAAAAGACCCCGCAACGGTGTGCGGGGTGACATTGCAAAAGAGCCGAACGGCAAAACAAGCGCTTACCCTTGCGGGGCGGCGGCCTTTTTGCTCAAGACCTTGATTTCTTGAATAAACGAAAGGTCGAGCGAGAACTTTTCTTCCTTGCCACTTTCCTGGATTTCGACCATCGACGGGGATTTCGCGAGGTGGAGCGCATGCACGTAGAACATCTTTTCTTCGAGCTTTGCGTTTCGCTTGGTCTTGTCCATGATCTTGGCGGCAAGCGGAGTGCCAACAGTCTTTGCGTAACGGAGGACCTTCACGAGGTCAAATGTGCTCAACTTCTGATAAACACTACCGTACTTGGTAGAATCCATCGTCGCCTGGGCAGAAGCTTCGTCAGCCTCGTCGCGCAATTCGTAGTCAATCTTCTTTGCTTCAGGCCATGCAATCGAGAATTCAGCCTTCCATTCTTCTTGAGCGGCAGGCGTGCGGTTTTCGGTTGATTCGCCAGCATACGGGAAGAAGCCATAGTTTTCGAGAATTTCGAAAGCACGGGATTCCAGCTCCGGATTCAAAATGAAGCCGTACCCCGGGATGTATTCCTCGGTGCATTCCATGAACTGCGGGAAGCGGGAAAGTTCGCTAAGGACTTCCTTGCTTTCGACCTTGAGGAGTCGGGCGGTGCGAACCTTAGCGCCGTAGAACGAAGCGTTCCATTCAGCAAGTGTCGAAGAGACGTTCTCAGGCGGCTTAAGCCAGCTGCGGAGATTTTCAACTTCGGATTCCGGGAAACCGCTCTTGAGGCCCGCGACGTATGTTTCTTTTTCGAGCGTGAAGCAGAGGAACGTTTCGTCGTTCTTGACTTTCGCCAAGCATGCGAGGGAATAGAGCACACGCGGAGCCATGCCGGTCGAGACGACCAAGTCAAAGTTCGGGAGTGCAGTGAGGTTTGCTTCAGGAATCGAAGCGATAGAAGTTTCGAGCCAGTCCTTGCCGGACTTGCTCACGACAACGGCAGTCACCTTGCCTTGAGCCATGCGGAAATCGACAAGGCCCAAAATCCAGAGTTCGCAAAGCGGACGCGGCAGGAATTCCCACGGCAGCACCTTGTTCTTTTCTTGCAAGCGGTAGGACGGATCCATCACCCAAAAGAGCTGTGCGGCGTCAGCAGCGGAGAGGCCTTCGCCAATGCTAGTAAGCAAGCGGGCGCAAAGGTCGCGGTCGCCATGGAAACGTTCCTTGATCCACCAGGAAATCACGTCTTGATGGAGACGGAAACCGTTCTTGTGGATAAAGTCAATAGCGGATGCGGACGGGAGCAAGAAGGTGTTTTCGCGTTCGAGCCATCCGTTCTGCACGAGGAAACTGAAGATGAGCGAGATTTCCTGTTCGCAAGCCTTTTCAGAAGCGTGGCGGGAAGCGGTAAACACTTCGGCACAGATCTGGCGGCCACGGCGATGGAGCGTTCCGTTCGTGTTGATGCGGAGCTGCTTCTTTTTTGCGTTCGCGAGCACGACGCAAATATGCCAGTCCAAAAGGTTCTGATAAGAAATCAGCGGAGACGTCGTGTCGATTTCGCCTTCGGGCTTGATGTCAAAGCAACCGATAAAATCGCTAAAGCCCATGTAAATCGGGGTGCCACCCACGAAGGAGCGGTAAAGCACGTATTCACGGCACATCGTGAGGAGGAACGTCTGAAGTTCGCGGTTCTTGCTCACAGGAACCGTCAGTCGAAGTTCATTAAACGCAAGGCCTCTGGAGCCGCTATTATAAATCAAGTTCAGGCAGCGACGCTGCCACAATTCCATCTTGGAAACGAGTCCCGCAACGCGTTCCTTGTCGGAATAGTAAGAGAGCGTTTCGGACTGGATGAGAGCATTGTTTAAAAGGCCCTTTTTGCCGAACGCCTTAGCATGGGCGTTACGAAGCAAGGGCTTGGACATTCCATCAAAAAAAGCACTTAAATCAAACATTATGCACCTTAAAATAGGAAGCCAAATATAATAAAAAACGGTCCGTTAGTTAAGGGACTACTCACGTGAACAGGTATGAGAAATGCCCGCCGGTGGCGGGCATGACTAAGTCCGGGGTGACAATGCGCGGGGGTTACTTCACGAAGCGTTCGATGTCGGAGACGGAGCCTGCGATGCGGTTCTTGAAATTCCAGATGCGGGCGAAGGTCTTGCCGTAGCGTTCGAGGACAACGCGGTTGTCCAGGATGAGGACCTTGCCAGAATCGGAATCAGAGCGCAAGAGGCGACCCATGCCCTGACGGAGTTCGATGTAGGCTTCCGGGATAAAGTAATCCTTAAAGAAGTTCTTGTTTGCCGCCTTCATCTCGTTCGTGAGACCGGCGACAAGCGGATCGCTCGGGTTCGGGAACGGGAGCTTCGTAATGACGAGCAGCTTGAGCGCATCACCCGGGAAGTCCACGCCTTCCCAGAGGCTCTGACAGCCAAGCAAGCAAGCGCCGCGTTCCTTGCGGAACATCGCGACAAGGCCATCAAGCGAGCCATCGACATGCTGGCAGAGCAAAAGCTTGTTGCGTTCGGCAAATGCCGGGGCAAGCACAGCTTGAGCCTTCATCATCGTTGCGACACTTGTGAAGAGCACCATCGTGTTTTCTTCGACATTCGGGAGCACCTTCAAAAGCGTTTCGTTCAAGGCATCACCAAATTCCGGAGCCGAAGGCTTCGGGAGGAACTTTGCGACCATCACGGAGCGGCGTTCGTTCACGTCGGACTGTTCCGTATAAACGCGCACGAACGGCTGTTTGCCCAAGCGCAAATTGTCCATGCCCATTTTCTGCAAGAAGTACGTGAGGTCGGCCTGCACAGAAAGCGTTGCCGATGTAAACGTTGCAGACTTGATCCACGGATAGAATTTTTCTCTCCAGACGTTACCGGAGTGGAGCGGGATTGCATGCAGCTTGATGGTATGCGGGTTGAACGGTTCTTCCATGTAGAAGACCCAATCGTTACGGCCCGCCTTTGTGACAAAATCAAAGTCCGAAATGAAGTGGCTGATTTCAGTCATGCGGCTATCGAGATCGCTCACGATACCCTTGAGAGAATCGATGTTTGCAGCGGCAGCGACGAGCTTTTCAGCAAAGCCACGAGCATTATTGTACTGCTCGAGGAACGTTGCCGGATCTGCTTCGTATTCAGCGAGGATGCTGTTCGTGTACGTAAATCCGCTACGGCCATTCTTCTGCTTGGCAAGCTTCTTGCCGATTTTCATGAAGAAGCGGTGCAGAGCCTTTTCGGCTTCGCCCAAAGCTTCGGAGAGTTTGTCGCAGAGTTCGTGGAGTTCCGGCTGTTCTGCCGGGATACGGCTTGCGATTTCTGCAATGAGACCGTCGCCACCCGCCTTGGACGGTTCCAGCGTCTTCGCGATATTTCTGAATCCGAAGAACGAGATAGAACGGCCAAACACCTGATTGCTGATTTCGGGCAAGCGGTGGGCTTCGTCAAAGACGATGTGTTCGTAAGATGGGAGCAAAGCAAAGTCGAGTTGCAAATCCGAAAGGAAGAGCGAATGGTTCACAAGCACCATGTTTGCATTCATAGCCTTGCGCTTTGCAATGAGCGCCGGGCAGTTTTCGTGGTGCGAGTGGTTTTCGCCGTTGCAGCAAGAGGCGCTGCACGAAAGCTTGGACCAAAGCACACGATTGCGGCTCTGGCTAAAGGAATTGCATTCGTTGATGTCGCCCGTTTCGGTCGTAAGTACCCACGGGATAAGCGCCATAAAGGAATCGCGTTCTTCGGCGGAGAGGAGCGTTTGCGGGTGCATCAGCAGTTCTTCGAACTTGCGGAGGCAAAGGTAGTTGTCGCGGCCCTTTAAAATTGCCGGGCGAAGTTCGCCATTGTAAATCTTTGCAATCTGCGGGATGGCTTCGGTCCAGAGCTGTTCCTGCAAGGTGCGCGTTGCCGTACTGATAAGCACGCGTTCACCCGTGATAGCCTTGTTTGCTGCGGTAATGAGGTAAGACAGAGTCTTTCCGGAACCGGTCGGAGCTTCGAGCACACAGAGGCCGCCCTTGTACATGTTGCGTTCCATGACCGAGGCAAAATCCTGCTGGTTGTGGCGCGGCTTGTAATCATCGACGACAAACGAGATAAAACCACCTTCCTTGAAGAATTCGCTTACACGCGGAGCCCTGGATTTGGGCAAAGCTTCCAAAGCAGGGGCTGTAGGCAACTTGTACTTCGGAGGAGAAAGCTTTTCGACGTTCGAAGTGAAAAGCGTTTCGTAGCCAGAACCCTTCGCCACTTTAGAAAGGGCATCGTAAATCCACGGATCCATCGTAGAAATCTTTTCGAGAGCCTTCACAAACAAGCGTCCACAAGCATCGGCATCGGGCAAGGCGCGGTGAGCGCGGCTACGTTCAATGTTCAGTTCCTGCACGAGCGTATCGAGGCGATGGTTCGGCACATCCTGGAACGCAATGCGCGAAAGCGTGAGTGAATCCCAGAACACGTGAGAATCGTAAGAAATTCCGACCTTCGTAAAAGTCTGCTTCAAGAACTTGGAATCGAAAACAGCGTTGTGCGCGACAATCGGGAGGTCACCGACGAAAGAGCAAATCTGACCTGCAATCGTTGCAAAATCCGAAGCACTTTCCAAGTCGGCCTTGTTGATTCCAGTGAGCGTTTCGATAAAGGGGCGAAGCTCTGCAGAAGACGGCTTCACTAGAAAATCGAGATTTTCCTTCGGTTCGCCATTTTCAAAGCGAACAAGCGCGACCTCGATTATTTCGTCTTTTTCAAAATCGAGGCCTGTCGTTTCCAAGTCAAGCGCTACAAATGCTGGAATCTTTACCATCTTAATCCATCCTTTAAGGCAATGCCGGAAGGTTCGGCATCAGTTGATCTAAATCGTTTGGTCCACTCTTGATCTTTAACGTATCAAGCGGAGCGCGCCATGCAGATCCGTATTTGAAAGGCTGCAAGGAACCGCCACTTGGCAAATCCGAGCCTTCCTCTGCATAATAATAGTCAATAATGTAATCGCCCTCAACGAGATCGTTAAAGGCAAACGCCCCATGAGCGGAGCACTTTGCATATTCAAACTTCCCTGTCTCTGCAGACTTGAGGCGAACTATGGCACCACTTTTTGCGCCAGGGATTCTCCCCACCATCGAAGCAAATTTTAACTTGGAAATAGTTTCAAACACAAGCTTGCTCTGGTACTTTGTCTGGATCACCGTATCACGGACGCCATTGCTATCGGCTTTAGCAAGCGTCGTATCGGCATAGCCGCGCAACAAGCTGAACTTGGAATCGGTCGGCCAACGTTCACTACGCTGGACAACATAGCGGATCGGGTCCAGCTTTTTCACTTCCACTTGAGTCGTATCCTTGTTCTCGACAATAAAGAACAAGTCCTTCAAGGAATCGAGCACAGGCTTGTTGTAAATCACGATAAGCGAATCATCCGGGAAAGCCTTTTTCGCCTTGCCTGTAATCTTAACCGTCTGGATAGACGGAGCAAGCGTATCGCCTTCCATTTCTTTCCATTCAATTTCGGCGTAGTTACGGGCAGTATCCAAAGCGCGGTTCAAGGAATCCTTACCGCTACGGCAAAGGAACTTGTACAAGACCTCATCTTTCGGCTTCGGGTCAAAATAGAATCGCGGTGCACTTGAAGTTCCGAGATACACAAATCGCGGGTAAAGCGTGTCGCCATTTGCCGAAGTCATGTAACAGTTAGATGTGTCTGCAAAAACGGAATCAAAATACACATGGCGCGTAAAGTTCGCTTCAAGAATATTGGCATTCGGCTGCGAGAGCGTTCCCATTTCCAAAAGCGACGTATCCTGGTCGGCAAGAGCTATCCACAGCGTGTCCGAAGTCGATTCTGTAAGAACCAAGTCCGAGACCCAGACGCCTGCAAGTTCCGACGACGGTTCAATTTTATGATTGCCGTTGCCATCGACAAAAGCGACAACGCGGTAGCGCCCCGCCTTGAGACCTGTAAACGTGAAGCTACCAATGCTATCCGCAGCCGTGAGGTAAAGCGGTTCTTCCTTCGTGAGCATCGGGAGAGAATCGAGCACCTTCGTAGTCGTATCGCGATACTTTTCAAGATAGCGCTTGGATTCGCGTTCGGAGCCCATCAAGTAAAGCCCGACACTTGGGTAAGCTTTTTTGCGGACAAGGGAATCGCTTACCATCACGCGACCACTCAACGTGAGCGAGTCGATTATAGCCCCCGTCGAGAACACGACCTGGAAAGGCTTTGCGAGAGCGTTTCCGCGCAAGTCCTTGATGCCACCAGCAAATGTCACGGTGTAAGTCGTACCCGTATCGAGTTCAGCACGTGAATAGACTTCGAGCGTCTTGCCATGAACTTCGTAGCGCAACTTCTTTTCGATCGGAGGCGATATGGTAATGGCACCGCGCGGAATCGATGCATTAATCCATTCATCAAATTCCAGTTTCACATAAAGTTCGTTCGGGTGGTTCGCCGTCTTTGGCGCAGGCAAAACCCCAGCCACACGCGGCGGGAGCTTATCTTCGGGGCCGCCTGTCGGAGCCACTTGCGTTGCACAAGCAGCGATCATCAGGCACGACGCCAAGAAATATGCCACACTCGAAAACTTCATTTGCTTCTTTACTTGATCAAGTCAATAATCTTGCCTATGCGAGTGAAACGGATGCGGAACGGGATGCGCCACCAAGTGAGCGGGTTACCGAGAGCAAACTTGGCGTCATCATTTTCGAACGAGAAGTAGATGACAAAAGCCTTTGCGCGGATGTTGCGGAGCGAGACTACACCCCAGTAGCGGCTATCGGCGGAATTGTCGCGGTTGTCGCCCATCATAAAGAACTGCGGGTACTTCACGACATAGCGGTCAATCTTTTCGGAACCGATATAGAGATTGCGCTGGATTTCGAAATGATTGCTTTCGACAACTTCAGTAGAGTCTGTAGAATCCTGGGCAGGCGCCACCACATTCAAGCGTTTCACGTTGCCTTCGAGATCCTGGAGAATAGAGCCTTCAAACGACACATAGCTGACCGGGCGCGTAAAGCCGCTGTTCAAATTCGGATCGTGCGGGTCGATCATCGGCAAGAATCCAATCTTTGCGAGTTCCCTGAAATAGCTGAACGGCATCGCACCGGACAACGTATCGCCCAGCGTAAGGCGCTGCTGGATCATAGTCTGGTTTCTCGAAAGCATCGCATTCAGCAAGAGGCCGCGGTCATTTTCGACCGGGAATTTAAAGTCGTTGAAAACGTAATTGTTGTTTTCACGACCATTGCGCAAAAGCGAAAGTTCCAGACGCACGGAAGAATCCGGATTTTCCTGAGCCACGAGCGAACGCAGCCACCAGAGTTTCACCATCGAGAGGGAATCGACGTACAGCGTATCGCCCACGGACGGCACGACAAATTCTTCGACTTCATCACGCGGCGAAAGCGTGCGCATGCTGGCTGTCCACTTTCCGAATGCCGGGAGCGAATCCTGACGCTTGCCGTTCAAGAAGAGCTTACCGCCATGAACAGCAACCGTATCACCGCTTACAGCGACACAGCGCTTGATGTAATCCTTCGGACCATCGCCATAATGCACAATGTGCGGCTGATCCTTTTCAGGAGAATGGTCCCAATAGTAGTTGCCCAGCATGAGGGCATTGAACAAGTGCGTGTAGCGCTTGGGATTGTTATCGGGATATTCCGGTTCGCCCGGATAGCGGAAGATGACGACATCGCCATGTTTCGGTTCGGCGTATCCCGGGAACTTCTGGTTCGAGAATGGAATCGGGGAACCATAAGTGAACTTGAGACCCAGCAAGAAGTCTCCCGTCTTGAGAGAATCTTCCATGGAGCCACTCGGAATCTGGAACGCCTGAATGACGTACTGGATAACGATCAACGCAAGGACAACAGGGACAATAACTTCACGCGTAAAAGATTTCAAAAAAACTTTTGCTGATTTTTTTTGAGGTGTCTGTTCCATCAAAACTCCAAATTACAAACTCTTAACGGTTTTTACGAAATTACGGCTTACGGTAATCTGCGTACGGTTCTTGTCGCGCAGCACAACGCACAGGCGGCCAGCATCGGTCTTGCGAATTTCAGCGATATAGTCGATTGCCACCAAGTGAGCACGATGAACACGGACAAACTGACGCGGATCGAGTCGCTTTTCGAGTTCCACAAGCGTCTGGTCAATCACGTACTGCGCTGTAGTCGTGTAAGCGGTCGTGTATTTTTCTTCGCTCTGGAAACGGATGACTTCGTCCATGTTCACGAGCAAAATGCGGTCGGACTGCTTGACCTGCAAACGCTGCATGTAGAGCCCGCTCGAGCTCATCAACTCCTTAAACTTGTCCCACGAGAAATCCGCCGGGACACCTTGCCCATTTTCGTGCGGCATGCGCTTGCGGAGTTTGCCCATCGTCGCCTGCAGACGTTCAGGGTCAATCGGCTTCAAGAGGTAATCGACAACGTTCTCTTCGTAAGCGCGGAGTGCAAAATTGTCGTAAGCAGTCGTAAAGACAATAAGCGGGATATCATCTTCATTAAGCGACTTCAGGACTTCGAACGCATCCATGTCGGGCATCTGGATATCCAAGAAAACGACATCCGGATCAAGTTCATGAATTTTCTGGATAGTCTGCGTGCCAGAAGAGGCTTCGCCTAAAATTTCAATTTCGCCCGAATACGCTTCGAGCAGGGAACGCATGCGTACACGAGCTAACGGTTCATCATCGGCAATTAATGCTGTAAACATATTCTCCCGCTCTCACTTAATCTTTTTATAGAATCGAACAAGCACCGCTTTCATGCCATCGGCATCGCGATAAACATCGCCCAATTTCATGAAGGCAAGGTTTCCGACCCTATCGCGTTTGAACGCCCATTGGATAGAATTATCCGAAAGGCTCACCTTTACAATGCTATCGGCAAAGACGAACGTTCCACGGAGCGTATCGACCTGTACAGAATCTTTCAAAGTCATTTGAATGGCTTGGACAGTTCCATCCTTGAACAAGTCCATATCGACACCGCGCTGGTTACAGTCATCGCACGGCATACGGCCTGAATAAAAGCCAAAAACATCCGCAGGGATTTCTACGGGAGGCAAATCAGGAAGCGGTTCCTTCTTTTCTTCGGAACAGCCCACAAAAAGACCGCAAAGCATTGCGGCTAGCACATAGGCATACTTCATGCCAATAATCTAAAAAATTTCAGACAAGGCTAAAGGAACGTTACTTTAAAAACCGGTAGAATAGACCAGTCTAAAGCCAAGGGTAGCCTTGGAAAGAGCTGGGTCATGTTTTTCACGTTCCTTCGGAGCAAGTACGGTTACCTTGTCCGACCAGCCGCCACCACGCACAATGCGATAATCGCCTGATTCCGGACCCGCATAATTGTCGCTTTTATTTTTAGGATAAGCGTCATACCAGTCATTTACCCATTCGGCAACGTTACCTGCCATATCGTAGAGACCAAATTCATTCGGCAATTTTTTCGCCACTTCGTCAGGACCGGAAGTTTGTCCATAATAGGCGTACTTGGAGGCAACATCGACATCCCAATAATAAGTCGTAGTCGTGCCACCACGGGCTGCAATTTCCCATTCGTTTTCGGTCGGGAGCCTAACAGCAATTGCAGAGTAATCAATAGTCAAATCAACTAAGACTGAATCCCCGATAACGGACTTGTAAACGTAAGCCGTATCAAGCCCGGCAAGTTTCGAGAACGCATTGCAGAAAAGTGCTGCATGGAACCAGTTCACATTGGAAACAGGACGCTTATCGCCTTCCTTGGACTGTTTGGGCAGTTCATCCATGACAAATTTATAGACCTTTTGGGTCACTTCGGTTGTCGCCATGCTGAATGCATTGACGCCAAAGGAATTCACGCCACGGGTAATAGAAGATTTAGGGATTTTCACCCAATCAAACAATCCAAAGATATCGGAGTTAACGTCAGGTTCCACCGCACTTGACGAGGACTTGGAATCGGAACTAGACGCTTTACCGCCATCGTTTGGGAACTCGGCATTCCCTTCAACGGGGTCACCGCTTGCTGTACACGCATGAAGCGTTAATAAAGCAAACGGCAGCAACAGATAAAGTATACGATTCATAGTCACGCCCCCTTTCATCCACGACGTTTCCGCTAGCGGACAACACCTACGCGGTAAATTTTCTGCTTCGTCTTGCCACTTTCGAACTTGACCTTTAAGCGAGCCGTATAGACGTCACTGCCAAGATTACGCAAATCGAGATTGGCTTGATTCTTGCCCGCCACACCGTCCGGGATGTTCGTCTTAAACACGCACAAGCCCGTGATATCGTACAGTTCCAGCTTGATGGACTGCGGTTTTGCACCGAGTTCCAAACGCACCTTTGCATCACCGCCGCGAACTGGATTCGGGAAAATGAAGAAGTCCGTAATTTCGTCTTTAGCCTTTGAAGCATTGACATCGCCAAGCTTGGATGCATCGAAGAATCCCGTACGTTCGTTGCCACCTGCCGGGAGCGCCCATGCAGCGGCAGCCTTTTCAGCACCGTTAGCAGCCTTATCCAGGCGGAACGCCGTCACGTTGTTTCTGTGGAATGCATAAAGCTCAGGACCCTTGGAATCCTTCACGGCATCGGTCACATAAATGCTCATCGGAACAAGCTGCGAGAGCGAATCAATCGCTTCGTAACTGCCCGCTGCAATTGGGAAGCGTTCAGAAACGCGCTTGCCCTTGCCCGTGTAAGCGTACACCAAGCCATCACTTGAAGGCACGAGAATTTCAGGAATCTTGTCACCCGTAACATCGACAAGAATCGGGTCGCTATGGAATCCGACGATAGGCGTGCCGCGATTAATCGTTACCGGGAATCCGTCAATAGGGATGCCAAAGCGGTCAAGTGCGTAAACAAGGTTATCGCCAAGGAACACAATTTCCGGATAGCCATCGCCATTGATGTCGCCAAGAGCGATACCAGACGTTTCGTCCTTGAGACCGCTTGTACCACGGGAACCACGCTTGTATTCGCGAGCCCAGATTTCGTTCCCTCCATCCAGAAGATTCGCTCGGACATGTCCACGGCTGCCGACAAAAATCGGTTCCAGTTTTCCGTCCCTATCCAAGTCTGTGCAAGCGACCTTGAAATGTTCACCTTCGCGCAATGACTTACCAACAACAGCTATGGACTTCGGCGATTTACCAGTCTGTTCCTTTATATTCGTCGAGAGCCAACGTCCATCTTCGCCAACAACAACAAGGTTGTCTTCCGACTCGTCCTTGTTCTTGCACACAGCCATATCCTGCGGCTTAAACCCGTTGTACAAATCAAAACTTCCGCCACTGCCAAACACGCCATCCTTGTTTTCGCGAGCATAAGCAAGCTTGGAATCCGTTACAAACCAGACATTACCATTATAAACCAACGGACCTGCCATCGCCTTGTCTGAAATCTTCAACACGTCTCTCTGCGGGATCATTCCCGTAAGGAACTTCGTGCGGATCAAAGCATGTTCATGCAAGCTATACACATAATTACCATCGCTTGCAATCCCGACCAGCGGACCATCGCCAGAAGCTACGCGGTACAACGGAATTTCGCTCTTAGCCTCATTGCGGGTGAGCGACGTTTGCGTCATCACCGTATCAGCCATGAAGAGCGTATCGCCAAGGGCGTTCATCGCCTGGAGCGTTCCGTCTTCGGAAGCAAACACAATCGCCTTGCCCGTCTCATCATCTTCGTAATTGACGAACACCGCACCGCGCACAGCGTTTGCAAGACCAACATTCTTCGGGAACTTCGAATTTTCGATGCTGCCGTCATCGACGCTAATTGTCACGCGAATCACCGGAGATGCAAAACTCTTGACGCTATCGCCCATAAACGCATTCGAAGTCTTTTCGATGCGAGCGTTCTTTGGCACATCTACCGTAATCTTGATGCCCGTATGACCGCCCTGCGTCGTAGCCGTATTGGCATAGCCTGTCGGGAGAATCGTCTTGACAGTATCAAACTTCTTATCCTTTGCAAAACGCAAATGCGGGAGCAGATCCGTGCCGCTACCATAATCGTAAGAATCTTCGCCAATCGCATTCTTGAACGTCTTGCCGATGCTCAGAACGCCATCCGATTCTACAAGAGAAAGACCGTATTGGTGGTCGCGATATTGTTCACCACCCCAAAGATTAGCGGTCCCATATTGGAGAGACTGCCTCAAATACCAGTCATTGACTTTCCAAACGGCAATACCACTTGCCGGGAGCGCCGCATCAAAGCTGCTCACGCCAAGAATCAAGCCCTTCGCCTTCTTTGTATTGCGCTTGCACTTGCCTTTGGTGCAAACACTGTCCTCAAACACGAGATGCAAGCTATCGACAGAAACCAAAATTGAATCGACATCGTCGTTCTGCACAGCTTCGCCACGATAAACAGTGACCATACCGTCCTTGTTCCAGGAACGCTGACGATTTTCAATCAGGATGTATTCGTTTGCGCTCAGAGCGACCTTCACGATTTCTGTACCGAGACCGCTACCCGCCGCCGCAATATCAACCGACACCGGATGGCCCGCCGTCGGACGCACTTCCTTGACCTTAGACCAGCCCATGTAAACGCGTTCCCAAGCCGCAGGCAGCACCGGGAAGAATCCGTTACCCGCATTGTAGCCTGCAAAGTCCATCATATCGAAATAGCCCAAGCGGGAGATGCCCTTGATCACGTCGTACGTGTTCGGCATCCCGAGTTCGCGACCAATCTGGTTCACGACAATACCGTTAATGCCCCAGTTGAGTCCATCCTGCGAAGCCGTTTCACTGACCACCATCATCGACTTGAGCGTGTCAATCGCAGCGCCCTTCAACACAATGCCGTTGTTCAAGGAATCAACCTTGTCAATCACGACACCCGAAAGCGTATCGGGCAAATAAATCCAGTCCGATTGCGAGATATAAATGTCCAAGAAGTCGCCCGGCGTATTGGCGCCCTTTGTGCCCATGCTACCACCATCCACAAGGCGGCTAGCCCCTGCGTGGGCAATCATGAACGCGCGTTTTGTATTCGAGTTTTTCGAAAGCGGAATATTGAACGGGGAATCATCTGACTTGTGAGCAGCCATCACGGCATCGTAAACGAACTGCAAGTAGTCGCGACTGCGGGCTTCATCGTACTCCGCCGTCTTTTCGCCCTTCATCTTCTGAGTGCGATTGTAGTCAATCATCGGCTTGTCAAGCTTGTATGCCTTGCCGTCTTCGGGGAACACCCTCGACTTGATGACAAGCTCACCACCGCTTACCGCTTTGTAATAAGCGTTCGCAAAATCCAAATGCTTTTTCCAGTACGGGATTTTTCCGCGGCTCCCCGACGGATCCAAATCGAACGTCGCCGTATCGGAATCAAAAAGCCCCGTACCCGTCGTGAGCGAGTTGTTCGGAGACTCTTCCTTAAGCTGCACACGCAGCACAAAGACTTCGAGAGTGTCCGCCGCCTGCACGAGAGATGCAAACGAGAGGACCCCTAAAAACAATGCAAAAAACTTGGCATTTAACTTCATGATTATAATTTACAAAAAAGCCGATCCTGGACGGGACCGGTTTTCAAGAATTAGATAAACAAAAGCAACTGTTTTAAAATATATTAAACCAAGTTTATCAACGCAAGCGCGCTCGCCTACATGACAAAAAGTCAATTATTTGGGCTACCCGCCGATGCGCTGGAAGCTTCGCGGGATATTCAGGCGCCAGGTTCCTGAGCCAAACGATTTGCCACGGGATACGCGCTTTACGCGGAGTTCGAGGAATTGTTCCGATTCACGGACAAAGGAAATTTTCGAAGGCGTTTTCACACCGGAAAACTCTTTATATTCTTCAATGTTTAAGCGTTCAGTTTTGCCGTCACGGCCAAGCGTTTCGAGCCAGAGAATTTCGCCATCTTTTTCGGCGTAGATATAATGGCGAGTCATGGCATCTCGGGCTTCGTGAATTTTTATAACAGCGGAATCAGAGTTCGCGGAATCGCGCATGGAAATTTCTTCGAGACCTTCGGGAATCACGCGGCCTTCAAAGAGGCCTGCCACCTGATGGATATGCACAAGCGGGAGCGACGGATCCGTCATGAGCCCGACCATGTAACCGGCGCCGTTCATGTACATTTTTTCAGTCGGGAAAACCATCTGCCAGCCCGATTCAAGCCACAAAAGCGAGGCTACTCCAATGCCAAGGGACCCTGTGAGTTCCATGCGATAGCGTTTGTTCGGAACAGAAAAGAGCACAGCATCCAAATCCTGAGTCTTTCCGTCTGGTGCATAAATGGTGAGCGAAAAAATAGCCTTCAAGCTATCAACGGGAGCCTCGGCGCTCTCCGTAACTTTCGCCGCAGCCTGACGGCCGCCAGTACACCCCGTTAAAAACAAAGTAAGCAGAGCAAGTAAAAAGAGTCCCCGCAAAAAGGCGCCGAATCTAGCCAAGGTCATAAAAACCTACTTCTTTTTGCCAAAGAACTTCAGCACGGCAGGGTGTTTGGGATTGAGCTTCTGCAATCTCTTGTAAGACTTACGAGCTTCCTTTTTCAAGCCAAGAGCTTCCTGAATTCCAGCCATGTGTTCCCAGAAAACATCATCTCGGCTCATCTTCTTGCTATCGATCAGCTGCATCGCCTGATATGCTTCATCATAACGACCTAGGCGGTACAGCCCCCAAGCCTTGGAATCCAAGTAGGCGTCCTTAGAATCACCGTCTTTTTCAAGAGCAAGCGCTTCGAGCACAAGCTTGTAGCCCTTTTCGACTTCAGCAGGCGTGCGGTTTATTTCAATAAGCGAATAACCATAGTAGTTGAGCGTCGATGCTCTTTCACGCGGGCTAAATTCATTAAGCTTGAGCAAGAATTCAAACTGGCGGAAAGATTCATCATAACGCTTGAGGCGTTCCAAGTTCATCGCCATCGAAAGACGAACACGGCTGTACGAGGAATCTTTTGCAAAGAACGTTTCGAGCATGGCTTCGGCACGTGTGCGATTATCCAAGGCATGAGCCTTTTTAGCGGAATCGGCTTTCAAGTCTTTTTCGAGGTCCAGAGCTTCACCGATAAGCGCTCTCGAATAGATGTCGAGCACCTGCAAATACTTGAGCTGAGCTTCGTTCTTCAGCTGCACGAGATTCGTGGAATCCACAACGCCGGGGAGCGGTTTCCAGTTTTCCCAGAATTTCTTGAGGGAATCGAGCAAAGGGAATGCCTTGTCAAACTTGTCCGCAAGCGCATACACAGAAGCAAGCAACATTCGCGTATCGCCGTTCGATACAGAATCGGACTTTTCGGCGTACTTGATAGCCTCGGCGTAATTCAGTTCGCTTGCAAAGATGTTCACAAGACCAAGGAACGCACGGTTTGCATATTTCGGCTGTCCTTGCAATTTATCGACAGAAGCAAGCAAATGGACTTTTGCGCTATCCATCATGCCGACATCGTATTCATACTGACCGATAAAGCAAAGCACCGCAGGCGTCTTGACGCCATCATCATAATATTTCTTCCGTGCAAAAGCGTATGCGCTATCCCCTGCCAAGGAGGGGAGCACCATGATAGTCATTTCTTCATCTTCGGGCTTTGCGCTCGTGAGCGTATCGACAACAGCAACCGCTTCCTTGAAGCGCTTCATCGCCATGAGACCGCGCACTTTCTGCAAGAGCATCTGCTTATCGCCAGTGGCATCGTGAGCTTTACCGAAAAGTTCAACAACAGCAGAATCGCGACCCAAATCCAAAAGGAGCGAAAGCTGGCGCTGGAACAATGTCGAAATGTAATTGACCTTCGGCAAGAGCAAATCATAAACGCGGACAAGTTCCTTCTCGTCACGAACCGCTTCGAGGAACAGGCTGTAGTCATAAAGGAGAGCCATGTCCTGATAGTGCGAGGAATCCAAGCCCATCACAAAATACTTGCGGCAAGAATCAGCTTCACCAGTCTTGACGTAGAGTCGAGCGAGCAACGCATACTGAGCAGCCGTGCGTTTGCCCTTGAGCTGAGATGCTTTTTGCGCTTCGACAAGAGCTAAAGAATCTTCACCCGCAGCCACCAGGCGTTCAGCCACACCAAAGCCCAAATAACGGCTTGTCGGATCTGCCTTGTAAGCCTGTTTCCAGAAGAAATCAGCCTGACGCTGGTCGCCACGCATTTCCATGTTTTTGGCAAGAAAGAAAAATTCATGAGCCGCTTCAAGGTCCACTTCGACCTTGGGCTTTTCGACTTTAGCCTCGACAGCCTTTTTTATAAGGGCAGAATCAGCAGGCGTAAGCGTTGGGGCTGCAACATCGTTCTGTTTTTTTGCAGGTGCAGAGCTACAGGCGCACAAAGCCGCCATTCCCAAAGAAAGCACCCAAGACAAAAAAACATGACGCATTAAAGACTCCCAAAACTGCTCTAGTCAGCAATAATAAAGTTCACGCGCGAACCCGGCTTGAGATAGTCCCCATACTTCGGAGACGTTTCAAGAACAGAACCAGGACGTGCACCATCTTCACTCTTCTGACGCTTTACGGAACCCACCTTGAAACCAAGCCTATCCATTTGCGGATAAACTTCGTCCATCAAGATGCCTTCAAAATTGGGGAGCAAAACTCTACCGGTCGTAGCGCCAGCCGAAATCACGACCTTCACCGTATCACCCACGCGAACCGTATCGCCAGCAAGCGGGATCGTGCGGATCACAGCACCACGCGGGATGCTCTGGTGAGCGCCCTGGATTGTACCGCCGTTGACAAGGCCTGCTCGGACAAGCGAGATATCCGCCTGTTTCTGGCTCTTGCCGCGCAAATCAGGGATAATCACCTTACGAAGCCCGAGGCTCTTTGTGAGTCTCACTGTACGGCCGATTTTTGCCGTGCGGCCAGCTTTGGGCATCTGCACAAGCACCATGCCTGCCGGCACCTGGGAACTGTAACGGCCTTCCTTGATCCATTCGACCTTAAAGCCCGCCTGAGTCAGTGCGGATTCAGCCGCTTTTTCCGAGAGACCTTCAAGGTTCGGCACCGTGCCCGTACTGGCGAAAGCACCTGCAAATGCAGGCATCAAAAGCTTATCGACCATAATGACAAGCGCAATGACAACAACAATCCAAATGACGAAAGCCTTGAAAATGGCGGTTTGCCTAACCTTGTTCCAAAGCGACTTTATTTTATTCATAACAAATTCTTGGGTTTAACCCTTAGTAGCTTTTTCTTGAAGAGCATCTTCGTCAAAGATGACGATATCCTTGCCGGTCATGGCAATGGCGTTTGCCCTTACCAGCAAAGAACAAATACGGCTCACTGTTTCACGCGTCGTTCCGGACATATCTGCAAGCTGCTGCTGCGTCGGACGATTGTGAATAACAGTCACCATGTTTCCGTTGTCTGTATGGATACGGACGCCGCGTTCCTGCATCAAGTTGAGGAGCGTTCCTGCCACACGGCCAGAGACAGACATGGTCGACAAGGAGCCAATCTGCTTGTTTGCCTTACGAAGTCTCTTGCAAAGTTCGCTCATGAGCGCCATGGCGATTTCGGGAGTCTTGCGGATAAGGCTTAAGAAAGATTCACGGTGGATGACGAGCATTTTAGCATCAGTCACCGTACGGACGGAGGCGGATCGGGGTTCGCCGTCAATCAGCGACATTTCCCCGAAAAAGTCCCCGCGTTCAAGGAAAGACAAAATGGTTTCACGTCCATCGATGCCAGTCATGTAGACTTGCACGGAGCCCATGGCGATAAGGTACAGAGCTTGTACCGAATCGTCACCCTCCAGGACCACAGTCTCATCACGATTGTAGTTCTTGACGATTACCAGATTGGCAATCATCCCTAACTGTTCTTCGTTCAATTCCGAGAAGAGCTCGACGCCCTTCAACAAATCAACTGTGGATGTATCCATTCTATTTTCCCCTTTTTATTTTAGTCGAGATCAACGACGATGCTCTGGTCGCGCTTAGCACCGATAGAGATCATACCGATCTTCACGCCAACGAGTTCAGCCATGCGGTCGAGATACTTGCGAGCGTTAGCCGGCAATTCTTCGAGCTTGCGGCACTTGGTGGTATCGCACTTCCAACCCGGCATTTCTTCGTAAACCGGCACGCAACGTCCGACCTTGGAAAGCTGGTTCGGGAAGTTTTCGATTTTTTCACCATCGCATTCGTAGTGAGTGCAAATCTTGATAGTATCGAACGTGTCGAGCACGTCGAGCTTGGTGATAGCGAGGTGCGTGAGGCCATTCACCATGGCAGCCTTACGGACCACCGGAGCGTCGAACCAGCCACAGCGGCGGTTACGACCGGTCGTTGCACCGTATTCGTTACCGATCTTGCGGAGAGTGTCGCCCGTTTCGTCCAAAAGTTCCGTCGGGAACGGACCGTTACCCACGCGGGTCGTGTAAGCCTTGACGACACCGACAACCTGGTTGATAGCCGTGGGACCAATGCCTGCACCGCAGCTAGCGTAACCGGCAACCGTGTTGCTGGAGGTCACGAACGGGTAGGTACCCTGGTCAACGTCGAGGATAGTGCCCTGAGCACCTTCGAACACGAGGCGCTTGTTTTCCTTCAAAGCCTTGTAGAGCATTTCGCTCACGTCGGCAACGAACGGCTTGATCTTCTGACCGAGTTCGAGATAGTCCTTGATGACCACTTCCGGATCGATTTCCGGAACATCGTACATCACCTTGAATTCTTCGTTGTGGACCTTAGCCATAGCTTCGACACGCGGACGGAGTTCGCGTTCGTCCATGAGGTCGCCCACGCGGACACCAATGCGGTTCACCTTATCGCTATAGCACGGACCGATACCGCGACCCGTAGTACCGATAGCGGCCTTGCCAGCCTTCTTTTCCTTAGCCTTGTCCAAGGTGGAGTGGTACGGGAGCACGACGTGTGCATTGTTAGCGATGAACAGACGACCTTCCGGGTTGATGCCCTTCGTGTGGAGGTCTGCAATTTCGTTCAGAGTCTGGATCGGATCGAGCACGACGCCGTTACCGATGACGCAAATCTTGTCCGGGTGCATAATGCCCGAGGGAATAAGGTGGAAGACGAACTTCTTGTCGCCAACTTCCACAGTGTGACCGGCATTAGCGCCGCCCTGGAAACGCACGATGATATCTGCATCGAGCGTTAAGAAATCTACAACCTTGGCTTTTCCTTCGTCGCCCCACTGGGAGCCGATAACAACACGATTTGCCATAAATCCTTCGTTTTATTTCTTTGATAACCGAAACGGTTTCCCCAAGGTACTTCCCTGGAGCCCTTTTTCGCCATAAAGATAGTAAGAGCAACCATAAAAAGCGAACTTTACGCCCAAAATTAGCCCACAATTTACCCCTAAAAACGAGGTCAAATCAAGGCGTTTTACTTTTGCGCGCTCCCGTAAAATACAAATTTCTTATCTTTACGCTATGCCTGAAGAAATTAAATCGCAAATTAAGAGACTTGCGCCGCTCCTCGAAGAAGATTCTGACGTTTTCCGCGAACTCACAACATTCTTTGGCAAGAATGCCAAAATCGAGATGCACCACGGCGACCTTTCCAAGTTCCTTCAGGACAACAGAACGTTCGAAGTCGTGCGCGTGAGCGGCAAGAGCTACAAGGACTGCGTTTACGAGCTTGTGGACAACTATCCCGAAATGATGGATGCAATCGGCATGTTGCGCTACTACAAGGCGCCCGCCGGGAACATCAAGTGGGAAGAGGTCGAAGCCGCCGAAATTGCGATGGGCAATGAACTCACGATGAACGCCTACGGATGGGCACCAGACGCCTGGACAATTTTCGAAAACAACGCATTCGACGAAGCCACCGCGCCAGAAGACAAAAAAGGCGACTACAGCCTTGTGGCCATCGTCGCGCTAGATTCGCTGCTTTAGTGCTGTATAAACTTGAAGAACGTGACGCCGGGGACTTTGCGGGTCTGCAAGTATTCGGCGAGCGGGACTTCGACAACCAGCTTCCTTTGCGATGACGCATGGCGCAGTATCGGCTTTTGCCCCGGATTGAAAATTACAAATCCCGTGTGCGTAAGGTCAATCTTGTCCGACGTTCCGACAATTCCCACGCCAAGAACCTTCATTGCACCCTTGTACGTTTTCTTCGCCATTTCAATCGCCTTGTCCAAAGGCATGTAGCGCACAGTGACAGGCGTTTCCTTGCCCGTGTATTTCAGGTTATGGTTGCTGAAGAATTCCCTCTTGGGCATCGTGCGTTCGACAGAAACTTCATTTTCCATCGGGATGACCTTGGCATACTTGCCTTCGCCAATCCAGTCGTCGAGCAGGTAGTGTTTGCGATTGAGGTAACTCACCTTGCCACCTTTGTAGCGGAGGCGTTGCAACTGGCGATACAGAGACTTTTCGCTCTTGGCCATCGCAAGGGCAACAACATGTTCCAAGTACGTCACGCAATCGACAGAGTCCAGATAAACTAGCGGCTTATCTTCCACCGTGTCCAAATGGCCTTCGCCCATCGGGCCTAACTTATAAGGCGTCCCAATCAGTATTCTGGAGAAGTGGTCCAAACGCTTGTTGAGCCCGCTTATGCCTTGGGCATCGAGCCAAAGCGTTTTCATTTTCAAAAGCGAATTGTTATTGTTATTCGTGTAATTGATAAGGCGCATCCAAAGTGTATCAAGAACATCCTTGCTCTTGTAATCAGGATTGGTATTCGTGCCGTTCAAGTACATCGTTGCGGCAAGCGTATCGCCATCCATCGTGTAGATGTAGCCGACCAATGCATGGACTTCTGCAATATAGCCCGTCTTGAATCGCGTGAGCCACGGGGCTTCAAAATCGACCATACGCTTAGCACCAGAACCTACACCTGGACTTGCAAAACTATTGATGTAATATTCATGTTTCGGATGACGAGCCATCTTCGCCAACATTCTTGCAACAGTCGAAGGTTTGACCTTATTTTCGGGGGAAAGTCCACTGCCATCCCAAACATCAAAATCAGACGGCTTAATGCCCATATCCTGGAGGAACCTGCGTTCCGCCTTGCGACCGCCTTCAACACTGCCCTCGCCTGCAATTTGCGCCCCGAGATTTCTCAATAGAGTTTCGGCATGGAAGTTCTGGCTGCGCTGATTGATTTCGTCAAGGATACTCAAGAGAGGCGCCGCCGAATACGAGAACTTTTTCAGTTCAGTATTGGAAGCAATCGTTGCATCTTCTTTAAAGACAACGCCACGGTTCTTAAGCGCGTACATGAACGCTGCCCTGAAATATCCAATCGGATTGCGGATCGGGAGCACCATACTTGCAGAATCAATATCTTCGCCGATCGTCCCGCCAAGCGTAATGATAGACTTGTCCGGATCAATCGCATACACCCACTTTTTCTTGAGGCCTTTAACCGTCTTTAAGTTGTTTACAACCTTGACGTAGCCCACATCGGGCTGTATCGAAACGACAGCCGTATCGCCACGGAAGTATCCCGGCCAAAAACGAATCGTCACGCAGTTGTCGTTAAAACCTAGCGGACCAATTTCAGCCCCATACCAGGAATCATAAAAGTTTCTACGCCAATTTTCGGCTTTCCACGGACCAGTGTAATAACTCGTATCCAAGTCAATCCGCCCGACAATCGTGTCAATGCCCATCGCACGGATGGAATCCGCCATGTTATTCAAGACATAAAAAGGATCGTCGTAATATCTCGCCGAAATGTTCGGGTCGCCCTCGCCACGGATTTTTAGCGAGCCCGTCAGCGTGTGCCTTTTGGCATTGACATCGCCAAGCACAGTCATTTCAGTTTTCGGTTCGTAATCGAGAGGCAAAAAATGAATCGCGGCAGCCGTTGTCAAAGTCTTGAGCGTACTTGCCGGCGTGAAGAACTCATTGCCATTCACGTTGCCGATTTCCTTGCCCATCTTGACAGAGCGCAACGACATTCCAAAACGCGATCCCGGCAAAAGCGAATCAACGTAACTTTTATAGGAAGCCACGTTCACGTGAGCAAACAACGACGACGCCAAAAAAGGCAACAGCAAAGAAGTAACTTTAAACAACTTTTTCATTGGCTAGAATCACTTTTTTCTTCTTCTAAAGCAAGCGACAATTACGCAAACCACCAAAAAACCGGCACCAAGAGAGGCGAGCAAGTATTTGGAAGAAACAAGCCAGCTCTTAAATTCATCTGCCGACGGGAGCTCACTCCGACCAATGATATTGGCAGAGCTTTTCGGATAAATTTCCCTATAATCCTGCAAAAAGATGTGCTGAGCCCAGTGCATCCTTTCAGAGCCATTCAAGCTATCGGGATAATTCAAAATCTCATTGATTTTGGCATTAGCTTCATAGACCATCTGCGCAAGGGCGGCGCTGCGTTTTTTACGATGCTTCGTATTTTTAAACAATGCCCCCATGTTGTTCGAAAGATTGATCAGGATTTTTTCGACTTCGCCCCACTCCGGGATATTCGGGAAGCTACGGCTGTGCTCGAGTTCTGCGACAAGCTTGGAATAACGCGAATCGCGATTCCAGATATGGAGAATGCTACGGTCCGCAGGCAAGAACCCGACCTGACGCGAGAAAGCATCAATGTTATCGGCTCGGAGCATGTAAGCAAGCAACTGTTCGGCAAGCGCATACTTGGACGTATCCTTCTTGTTGCCAAGCGCCAAGTGGCTACCGCCCATGAACGAGAATTTTCCATGCGGACCCGCCGGGAGTTCCAAGACCTTGATGCCATCCTTTGCAATCGCAGAATTGGCAAGGCCACCGGCTTCTTCCGGATATTCCAGCTGCTTGATCAGTTCCGATGTTCCATAGTGGATTACGCGTTCCGAACGCACAAAGCCTTCGGCATTGTCCGATGAGTTTTCAAACAAGCTATGAGGCGCCATCTGGGCATCGCCCATGATATTGGCATAAAGTGCAAGCCCGACAAGCGTGTTTGAATCCAGGAGTGCGCTGCGATAACCCTTGCCAGCGGGCACTACGAAATCTCCACCATGGCTCCAGACAAACGGCGCCATGCACTGCTGACCCGCCCAGTCATCTTTTCCTGGAAGCGTAAACGGCGTCACCTTGACGCCTACTTCTGTCGTCAAATCCGAACTAGCAATCGTCTTCAAGACACCAAGCACATGCGCATACGATTCAAAATCGGAATCGTCTAAACCGAGTTCGCGCCAAATGCGTTCGTTGACGAAAAAGCCGCGAACATCGATAAACCAAGGCACCGCATAAGTTTCAGGGCGGCCTGCAATATGGGAACTGCGAAGCCCTTCGCCCAAGAATCGCGCTGTATCAATGATCGAAATCATGTTGTCGATAGGGCGAATAGTGCCTGCCGCTGCAAAATGCGGAACCCACGTGGAACCAAGCTGAATCACATCAGGAGCGACATCATTTGAGTCGGCAAACGTGAACGTGATTTTTCTGAACGCTTCACCCCAGCTAAGCGATGTCAGCTTGACCGGGATTCCCGTCTCTCGATAGAACTTTTTCACAAGGCGCTTCATCGCATTTTTCGAGCCAAGACCATTGTCCATGACCCAAATCGAAAGCGTATCTGCCGAAGTCGCCGCCGCAGCGGGGGCAGCAAAAGCGCCAAACACGAGGCCAGCGCAGATCGCGAGCCGTGCATAACTTGTGGCAAGAATCTTCGAGACGAGGCTTATCATTGAGCGAGTCTTCCGAAATCTTCAAAGAAATGGGGATAAGTCTTGTTCACACACGCAGGGTCGAGAATCTTGATGGGCACGCCACCGAGCGAGACAAGGCTAAAGCACATCGCCATGCGGTGGTCATTGTAAGTTTCAATCGTCGCCGGCAGCAATTCCTTCGGCGGTTCAATTGTAATCGAATCCATGTCAGAAGAAACGGTCGCACCGACCTTGCGGAGTTCTGCAACCATAGCAGCAATGCGGTCGGTTTCCTTCACACGCCAGCTACCAATGCCGCGAATCGTCGTCGGAGCATCCGCAAACAAGGCAAGCACAGCAAGCGTCATTGCGGCATCGGGAATTTCAACAGCGCTAAAATCACCAAGGCTGCGCAAGCGGCGATCCTTAGGTCCCTTGCAGATAATGCACTTTTCGCCACTGGGTTCAACGCTCGGAGTAACATCAACACCCATGCGCTTCAGGACATCGATAAAGGCAATATCGCCCTGAATACTGTCTTCACTGATTCCCAAGACCTTCACTTCACCGCCAGAAATAGCGGCTGCAGCAAGAGGATAAGTGGCAGAGCTTGCATCGCTCTCTACATAGTAGTCACCGGGGCTCTGGTAAACGCCCTGTGGCACATAGAAATCCGTCAGGTCATTGTGGCGCACATTCACGCCAAAGCACTTCATCACGTCGAGCGTGAGTTCGATGTACGGTGCAGAAATCAGTTTGCCTTCCACATGGATGTGGAGCGGGGTTTTGCAGTACGGAGCGCAAATCAAAAGGGCCGTGAGGTACTGGCTCGAAATGTTACCACGAACGCTCACATCGCCGCCCTTGAGACCATCAGCCTTGATGCGGACCGGCGGGTAACCTTCGGATTCCAAATACTTGATGTCGGCACCAAGCGTACTGAGAGCCTCGACCAAGTCGCGGATCGGGCGTTCGCCCATGCGTTCTTCACCGCGCAAAATGAACTTGCCCCAGCCAAGCGAAAGTGCGGCCGTCAAGGAGCGCATCGCCGTACCGGCGTTCCCGAGATAAAGCTCAACCGGGAAATTGCCTGCATCAAACGGCTTGCCATGACCTTCAACAACAGCATCCGTATAATCGTCCGAAAAATCAACCTTCACGCCAAGACGTTTTAAAGCCTCGCCCATATAGCGGGTATCGTCGCTACGCAGCAGGTTGTGCAAGCGAGTTGTCCCGTTAGCAATGGCCGAAATCAAAAGCACACGATTGGTAATGCTTTTGGACCCCGGAACACGGATAGATCCACTAAAAGAATGATAAGCGTCAAGCTGTTTAAAACTAGGGCGAAATTGAGAATCGTTCATACAAGAAAAATTATACATTATTATCATACCGTGTTTTTTCGGGTACAGCGAAAGCATGTCGAAAATCACATAACCACGTGAGGAATATCATGGAACCGGAAGTCACTACCAAAAATTTTGAAGTGCGTTTCTCGGACTGCGACCACCACAGCCGACTCAAACTTTCAAATCTCTTCTTGTTCATGGAAGAAACCGCCATCGCCGATGCCGAACAGAACGGCTTCGGGATATGGAAGATGATGAAGGCAGGCTACACCACGGTCATCACGCGACTGAAGATTCGCCTGTTGCACCACCCGGTCTGGGGCGAAAAGCTCTCCATCTCGACGTGGGCAAAGGACATCATCAAGGACAAAGTTTGTCTTAAAGATTATTCCATTCTCGATGCGCAGGGGCATTCCATCGCGCAGGCGACTTCTTCGTGGCTTTTGGTGAACATGAAGACCGGCAAGGCAGAAAACCCGGCCAACGCACCGTACCCGATTCCGCTCATTCAGGGCAAGAACGCGCTCCCCGAAATGATGGAAATTTTGGACCCGCAAGTCGACCCGCAAATTATAGCGACAGAAATTGCAAAGTATAGTGACTTGGACATGAACAAGCATGTGAACCACTGCCGCTATGTGGACTGGGTGACAAACTCGCTCGACCCGCAGGAACTCAAGAGCCGCAGGATCCGTTCAATACAGATAAACTACATTTCACAGATCCCGCTCGGCGGCAAGGTGAACATCGTGCGTTTCAAGAACACGAACCATCACGCGTATATTTTTGGGACGAATGCCGACGACATGACGCAATGTCACTTCCAGGCGCGCATCGGTTTTGCGGACTAGAACATAGTCGGAAGTAGACAGTAGGAAGGAAACGCAATAGGAAACGTCCCGTGTCATCCTGAGCGGAATGCCGCTAGGCATGAAGTCGAAGGATCCAGAACATTTACAACAACGCATTTTTCAGCAAGCGTTCTTCGACCTCGAAGGCGCTTGGTTTGTCTTTGGGCGTGAGGCGTTTGCCTGTGCCGTAGAGGTGCTGCATCATCTCTAAAAGCGTGTATTCGCGATCGAAATAGCCGATGTCCGGGTTCGGGCAAATGGTAACCGGTTCGCGAGTGCGAGCGGGCTGCGAGCCACGAGCGACGGCAACACATTCCGGCTGGTAATGGAGCGATGGACTTTTTTCGCGGATTTCTTCGCGGCCGGCATTCCCAAGGAATCGGCAGATGCATTCACGCGAAAGCGTGACACGGCGAAGCTTGTCGTATTTTTTGCGAATTACCGCCATTGAATTTTCACAAGCATTAGCGGCACTAGATTCTCGCGACCTTTCATGATTTTCATCTGCATGGTGCGACTGCATTTTGCATGCCTCGATATCTTCTTGTTCAAGCTTGTCAATTTCAGCGAGACGGTGCATCACGTACTCGCGAGACGCCATGCAAATGGGATGGTCAAAGCCGGGGATGTTTTGGCAAAGGTAATGCTGGCGACACGGGAATCCGGGCTTCAATTCTGGGCTCCCGGACTTTTCAGATTCTGGAGCAAAGTATTCCTGAATTTTCTGCTCACAAATTCTTGCCGCCGTCGATGTTTGCAGATTCACGAACGGGATGCCAAGCGGTGATGCATGACTGATGCAAACATCTTCGGGCTTTGCGCTCGCAAGCAATCGACGCGTTTCCTTATCGACGCTGGTCGCCTGCGGTACAAGCAAGAACGGAGTCCCCACACCCACGCCATCAATCCCGAGCGACAAGACTTGAGCAATGTCTTCGGGAGCGCAAAGCCCGCCCTGCGCGGTAATCCGCGCAGGCGACGGCGGCGGGAGAATTCCCTGCACTGGGACGTTTGCAGCAATCATCGAGCGCGTGGTTTCAAAAAGTTCTTTGCGCTTTTCGACAAATTCCCGGACAACATCGAGCAACAACTTCTTCGATTCAAAAAACGCATGACCGCCACAATTCACGCCCGATTCAATGCGGTATTCGTAAACTTCCAGGCCCTTCTTTGCCAAATAGCGGCCCTGAATGAGTGCCGAGCGGTAATCCGAGACTTTCAGGATAATCTTCTTTTTCGGAGGTCTTTTGCCCGTCCTGTAAAAGTCCTTGCATTTTGCAATTTCTTCGAAAACGGACAAGTTCACGCCCGCGCTGAGCACAAGTGCTCCCGACACCTTTGAAGCGGCAAAGCCGCGAACCGCATCAAAAGCAGCCTCGTCGTGATTGAGACCGACCATGATATTCGCCTGGATTTCGCCCGGTTCCATTTTCTCGGTAAGAGCCGCCTCGGCTGCAATGCGGGCAAGTCCCGTCTTTGCAAAAATGCCATCGTATTCCACACGGAGTCTGGAATCCAGCGGGAGCATCAGAAAATAAAGGTCCTTGTCGCTACCGCCATCAAAGCGGCACGCACAAAGACGTGTAAACTTGCGTTCTACTTCGTCTGCAACAAAGTCCAAATACGAACGGATGCGCCCAATGCGGGTTGTCTGCGGAGAGCCTAAATCAAGCCCCAAGCGTTCTGCATAAGCCATGCGGTATTCTTCGAGGAGGCCATCATCCACAAGCGAAATCACCGACGTGATTCCCAAATGCGCTACACGAATCGGCGTATCTGCCGTATAGCAAATGCCCATCACCGGGATGTGAATTTTATGAACCATAACCCTCGAAAACCTCGCGAATACCCAAAATGCGATGAAAACAATATAAAAAATAACTGGATCCTTCAGTCACTTCGTTCCTTCAGGATGACGAGTGCGGAATGACATGCTCATTCAGGATGACGAGATGGCGATTCCCGCTCGGTGGCGGGAATGACACATTCCCCTACGGTACAAGCACGCCCATGCTTGGGGAGAGTTCAAAGCGGACGGAACCTTGCAAATCGGTGCGGTAAAGTTTCGTAGAATCCCCAAGCACCAAGTTCAGTTTACGTACAACAGATGGTGCGGGATGCCCATAGCTATTCCCAGCCCCGACACTCACGAACGCATACTTCGGCGACACCTGCGACAAGAAGCTTAGCGTATTGCTCCCCGCCGAACCATGATGCGCCACCTGCAAAAGTTCCGCCGAAAGCGTCGGATTCATCTCAAGCACATGGCGCTCGCCCACCGAATCCAAGTCGCCCGTCAAAAGCATTTTGCTTGCGCCAAACTTCCCGAGCAGCACCACACTCGCGCGATTCTCGCCCACGCGCAAATAGCTCGCCGGCCACAGCACTTCAAAGCCATTACCCCCACCCCCAAAACTTACGTTCTCGCCTCGCAATAGCGTATCCACCGGCGTTCCAAGCGCTCTCGCCACCCGCAACACACTATCACGAAAGAACGCGCCCGCCGTATCCGGCCCCACGTACAGACGCCGCACAAAAACGCCCCGCCCCGCAAGCTCCAAAAATCCGCCAATATGATCCCGATGGTTATGGCTCAGCACCACCCAATCGAGCGTATCGACACCACGCGCCAACAGCGAATCCACCACGCCGACCGAATCGGGTCCGAAATCGTACATCGCATAGCGCCCGCCATATTCGAGGAGCACCGCAAGCCCCTGCCCCACGTCAATCGCCGTCGCATGCATCGACATTTCACCCTCCGCCGACCCGCTCACGTACATGCAGCCGTTAATCACCGCCGCGACAATCAAAATCCAAAAAAGCTTCATAAGCGTCCTTTTTTAACTGTTCCTGCTTATATAACACGCTTTTTTCGCGATTTTGGTCCGAATTTTCTCTCGCAAAATTCAACTTTTTTACAAAAAGACCATTTTTTATTATCTTTACTACTAATTGAGGTCTCTATGCAATTACCTAAGTACAAAAAGAAGAAACGCATCAAGCTCAAAGTCTGCCAGGAACCCGGCTGCGGCCGTGAATTCTGGGGTCACCCGATCGCGAAGTACTGCGAACTGCACCGCGACATCAAGCAGCGCCAAAAGCAAAAGAAGGATATCGAGAACATCGAATCCAAGAACATCATTTTCCGCCACAACTACACGGAAGCCATGGACTTGGAATTCAAGTGCTGCCTCGAAGGCTGCAACAACACGTTCACGATCCGCATGTTCCCGAAGCAGTACGTGTACCCGCGCTTCTGCATGGAACACAGAAACGACTTCAAGCGTGCAAATTTCCTCCGAATCATGCAGAAAAAGTAGTCGCCACGCACTAAAAACAAATTTTTTAGAAAAAAGTTGTTGCCATCCCTTGAAATTTGGGATGGCTTTTTTATATTTGGTCTCGCTACATGGTGGATGTAGCTCAATTGGTTAGAGTCCCAGATTGTGATTCTGGATGTTGCCGGTTCGAGTCCGGTCATCCACCCGAAAAAGACCTTGCGAAAGCAAGGTCTTTTTTCATTTCACGCGCATATTTCGCGAGCTTTCGGGCATCCCGCACCCGCAGCAGCGTCAACCGCCCACGAACTTGAGCGCGAGCATGGTAATGTCATCGAACTGCGGGGCGTCGCCCACAAATTCATCAATCCTGGACTTCACGAACGGGCAAATTTCGGCAGGTTCCAGGTCGCCCGCATCACGGAGCGTCTGCAAGAGCCGCTCGTCGCCAAACAGATTCTCGTTCGCATCCGTCGCCTCGGTCACGCCATCCGTGTACAAGAAAATCGTATCGCCCGGATTCAGCTTGAGCGTCTGGCGCTTGTAACGGGTCCCTTCCATCGCGGCAATCACAAGCCCGGGCTTGCTCTTAGCAAACTCGACCGTACCGTCTGCACGGCGGATCGCCGGCGGGTTATGCCCCGCACATGCAAATTCAACTTCGCCAGTTCGCAAATCAAGAACTCCCATCCAGACCGTGACGAACATGTTGAGGTAATTGCGGAACGCCAAGCGGTCATTCACAACGTTGAACGTATCCACCACCGAAGTACCCGCGAGCAAAACACTCTTGAGCATCGAGCGCGCCGACATCATGAGGAGTGCCGCCGGAACGCCCTTGCCCGACACGTCCGCAATCAAGAAGGCAAGCCTGTCTTTATCGACCTTGCAGAAGTCATAGAAGTCGCCACCCACCGCCTTTGCAGGCAAAATAAACGGAGAAAGCAAATGGCGGGCATCCTTCACGCCCTCGTCATCATCGCTACGCGCAAGCAACCCGAGCTGGATTTTGCGAGCCATTTCCAGTTCGCTCGCCACGCGTTCGGCACCCTTCTGCTTTTCAATATTTTCCTTGAGCGAATCACGCATGCGACCAAACGCATCGGCGAACTCCGCAATTTCGTCCTTGCCTTCAACTGGCGGAATCTCCACGTCAAAGTCACCCTGGCCCAAACGTTTCGCTACCCCTGCAAGCGCCTTGAGCGGTCGCGTCACGCGGCTCGAAATCACGAGCACCAACACAATCATCAAGATATAGCTTGCCAAGCCAAGGATGCCAAGCACCGACGCCATCTTACGTTGTTTTGCAAAGAATTCATCCGCAGGCCACACGACGCCGAAAATCCAGCCGTCCACCTTCATGTGCGAAAAATAGATGCACGCCTTTTCGCCACTAAACGTCTTGCCGAGCAAAAGTCCGCTGCGCAAATCGCGGACCGCACTCTCAAAAGCAGACAAGCCCGCCTCATGACCCTTCGCCAGCGAATGGAGCGATTCCTTGAAAACCCATTCATCGCGCGGATGCGCCACAAACCTACTTTCCGCAGAAAGGATAAACGCATATCCCGAGTTTTCAATATTTATCGAGGAGACCGCATCGCGCAAGAACGAGACAAAAATATCAAGCCCGACAACGCCCTTGAATTTCTTAGAACCGTCGGGAAGAGTCTGGTAAAAAGGCATCGCATAAAGCGCCACCGGCTGGTCCGCATAGACGCCAATAAACGGTTCGTACCACTGGCCCTTGCCCGTTTCGATGGACTGTTTGTACCAAGGCATTTCACGGTAGTCCTTCACCTCCATGAGCTTGCCCTCGAGACCGTGACCCGTGATGCGCATGAACTCGCGACCGTTCCGTTCGGGCTCGTAGGCGATAAACAGCGCAGATGCAATCGGATTTTTCTCATGGGTGCGAACGTATTCTGCCGGTAAAAACTCCTCGATATCCTTCTTGCTCAAGTCGCCACGTTCGAGCATCGCCACAATGTTTTTTACAACCGCGGCGTTATCTTCAAAGATATTGTCGATGGAAGACACGTGCTTTTCACTGATTTCCTGACCACGTGCCATGATGAGTTCCGACATCCTCGAGCTGACCTGCTGCTGAAGCATAAAAATCATCGCGACAAAGATCACCGTGATGCCGAGCAATATCAAAACAGTCTGTTTAAACGCAAGACTGTGAAAATTCAATTTCATCAAAACCCCTCGAATACCCCAATGAGAACCTTTAAGCAAACATATATTTTTTGAGGGGAATATCAACCCATGATTTTAAACCATGGGAGCTATATCACACAAAAAGCAAAAACCGGCCACAAGGACCGGTATTCATATTCACGAAAACGAGTTAGCATTTATGCTTTCGCCAACTCCATATCCTTCTTGATTTCACGAACAAGATACAAAGGGATATCCGTCACTTCAGCGACTTCTTCAGGAGACATATTTCTAGCAAGCATTTTCCTTGCAATTTGCTCCTGCTTGGAAAACACTGCCATAGACTTATCAAAATCGCTCATATCTACAGTCATAAGATACCTCGAACTAAAATTACTCAATTTGACCTCACTTTGCAATATCTTGAAAAAAAGACCCGCAGGTTATTTAACCCACGGGTCTATTGAATCGTCAATCAAAAATTAGCGAACTATTTTTTCAGGAGCATCACTTTTTCGGTCGCCTTGCCGTTCACTTGCAGCACGCCGATATAACGACCACGAGACAGGTTTTCGACGGAGCGAGTTTCAAAATGCGTACCGGCAGAACGTTGTCCAAGATCAAGCAATTTCACCACTCGACCTTGCATGTCGATGAGCGAGAATTTCACCGCAGCAGCCGCAGGGATTTCAAAACGCACGGCGATGTCACCGCCTTGGAACACAGCACCGAGGGAATGCATCACCACGACATTGCGAACGCGAGCACCCGTTGTTTTTTCAATATCGATTTCTACCTTGGCAATTCTGCTCCAGAGCGTATCGGAATCGAAAAGCACACCCACTCGGTAAGAGACGATATACGTTCCGTAAGGAGCTTTTTCGTTTTCCAGAGAATCGAGCAAGACCTCACTTGCAGAATCCAGCTTAAGCACCTTTTTCGCCGCAGAATCCATCACGAAGGCGTTTTTAAGCAGTTCGGCGCGGATATTCTCCGCAAGAGGCTTTTCGCTATAGAAAAGTTCCCCATTTGAAACAACCGGCGGATTCAGCATGTTACGAAGCAGCGGGTAGCTCACGCCCTCGGTGATGTACCAAACCGAGTCAAAGTTGAATGCTGCGAAAGACTTCTGCATTTTCATCTGTGCATCGGACAAACCCTTTCCTGTCATCAGCGAATCGCTGCAGGCTTCGGCTAAATAGTAATACTCATCCGAGGGATTCGTTCTTTTAGGCAAGCCATTGCAGAAATGGATTCCGTCTTTATACGCGCTTCCAGAAGCGTATCCTCTTACCTCTGCATCATTGCCGTTGATTTCGGCAAAGCCAAAACCATAGTACGGTTCTATAGAAAGCACATCACCCGTTGAATAGCAGTCTTCTATTACAGACTGGTTGTTATCGACAAAGCCGCCCGTGCCTTCGACATTTCCTGTAGAATAAGATTGCCGGATGGTTCCATCGTTTCCGCCGACAAAGCTAGCGGCTCTATACGCATTTCCGGTCGCAAACGAGCGCAAAACCAAGCCCTTGTTCTGGCCAACAAAAGCTCCAGAATAGCTGAATGTTCCCGTTCCCTCAGCGTTTCCGGTGGCATAGCATTCCGAAATAGTTGTTTCGTTCAAGCCGACCAAGCCGCCGACATAATGATCTCCAACAACATCAACGGATGCATGCAGTCCCTTCAGTCCCTTGCCGTAAGCCTTAGCAATCAGGCCACCTACGTAGAGGACTCCTTTTGCATTGATAACGCCCGACGCCGTAGAATTATTGACCGTTCCGCTATCGACTGCGACAAGGCCTGCAACGCCTTGCACGTTATAATATACCGAGATTTCCCCACCATCTTCGTAATAAATGGAGAAACCTTCTGAAGATGATTTCTGTCCAGATACATCGACATTCACAGAGCTCTTATCAATCGTTCCACCAGGAGCATTTAACCCGGCAATGCCACCTACGAAGCCAGAGTTTTCCTTTACGTTCGCCTTAACAGAAACATTCTTGATGGTTCCCCAGTTCAGCGCGGCAACACCGGCGGCACTTGCACCCCCAATCCACTGCGCATCGATTTTGGCATTGGCAATGGTTCCGTAATTCAAGTGTGCAAAGCCAGATACGAGTCTGCCACCATTGATTTTTCCTTTAACCGATACATTCTCGATGGAACCATAGTTCCTGAACACGAACCCCGCACTTTGATAAACACTGTCCATCACAATGTCGACATCTACATTCCGGATAGCACCATGGTTCACCGTAGCAACGCCACCTATTTTCATTCCAAAGTCTTCGCGACCGACAGAATAGCCCTTGAAAGACAAACTATCTACGATTGCAGACTGCGCAACAGTATCGATAAATCCAATTGCCTTATGATCCTTATCCCAAAATCCCGTAAACAAGCTGTCGATGCTATGACCGCCACCATGGAATTCGCCGGTAAAAGCACCGGTATCCTGTTTTGCGTAACCGCCAAGGACAACACCGTAACAGTTGCAGAATTCTTCCAACACATCGTACTTACCAATAGGCTTGAATCCTGTTCCACCGACAGCAAAACGTTCATCCGTCCTGGAAGCAGTGGCATCGATATCGTTAGCCAAGCGATAAACGGCCGACAACTTGTATTTTCCGAATCCGATTGATTTCAAGTCTCCGTAGGTCTTGATCAAGAACGGGTCTTTTTCCGTACCGGAACCGGCCATTTTCATCATGGTCTGATCCACAGCCTGATTCGGATAAATCTTTTCCTTCATTGTCTTGGATATATAGTAAGGCTTAGTCAGCCACGACAAATAGGGATAAGTCGAATCTGCTGCGATCTTCCAGGTTGAATCGAAATCCCAGCCTTCGTAGTTTTCCTTCTTGACCATCTCTGTTGTATTGCGGAGATCCCCCGCAGCCGTCGTATTAACATACCAGAGTGTCGTATCATAATAGACCGAGGTGTAGGTCGACTTGTTGTCAGAGCCCGCAAGGCCACCCCATTTAGAATCGCCTACGACTTGACCTGCGGCAAACGAGTTCTTCACAGTCGCATTGTCCGAATAGCCCGCCAAGCCGCCGACATTCTTTGTTCCCACGATATTTGCAATCGAATAGCAGTCCGCGACACTCGCCTCGCCCAAAAAGCCCACGAGACCGCCCACGTTTTCCTTGCCCGAGACCAGGAATCTAGAAGCGCTCCTCACGACAGAGCCTGCAGATTTCTTACCGGCAAGAGAGCCAACGTAATTTTCGCCAGAAACATCATACTTGATAAAGATGTTTTCGACCGTAGCACCATTATCGACACCGGCCAGGACGCCGACATAGTTCTTACCACGGATGGCACCCCTAGTACGCGCAGGTCCATACGAATAGCTTTCTCCAAGATACGAAGCCGTATCAAAGACAACATTGCTTACCTTGGCACCCTTCGCCAGAGCCCGGAAAAGTCCCACCGAATCTTCGTCGGGGCGATTGATATTCAAGCCCGCAATTATCTTGTTGTTACCGATAAAGACACCGCTGAATTTTCCAATCGGTTCAAAGCCCTTACATACAGTACTGTCGGCATTGCAATTTTCCTTGAACGAAGCCGTAGCATTGATATTGCCCATCAGCTTGTAGTAGGCATCAAGGCCGTATTCATATTTGCCGACATACTTGAGATCATCGTATTTATAAATTCTATAGGGATTCGTTGCAGTCCCCGCTCCGGCAAGCACATTGACCGTCCCGTCATCCTTGAGCGTTCCCGGAAGCAGAGGTTCCATCCCCTTGAAGTACGGGTAAGAAACGCCTTCCTGGATAGTCCATACATTTACAAAGTCATAACCCTGGAACGTTCCCTGTTTCAGCATCTCCACGGTTGTCTTGCCATTTCTATCGTAATCAGCAAGAGTGCTATCGAAGAAGCAAGTGTTTGAATCCAAGGAACTGGAAAGCGAAAAGCCGGCAAATCCCCGTCCATCCGAAGCCTTGATCATACTCGCAGAATAGACACGATAGATGCTTGGCGAATAGGAATCGACGAAACCGACAACGCCACCGACACGTTCATATCCCTTAATGACATTGATAGAAAAACCGTTTTCCAACCTAGTAGAAGCATCGCCTATCAAGCCGCCAACATACGTTGTTCCCTTAATGTTTCCAGTAGTGCCAACGACATTAATGCTATCACCTACAGCCACCCCAATCAAGCCGCCAACAGACGACTCACCTTTGACATCGCCATTGAACGACACGACATTATGGATTAAAGACAAGCGTGCTTCGCCAGCCAAGGCGCCCACACACCAAGAGCCGACCACCTTCGTATTTTGCAGAGTCAAGTTTCGGACTGTCGCACCTTCCATATAACCGAACATTCCCGTAAAGTCGCGATTCGGCTCATCAATCGTCAGATTCTTGATAACATGATTTTTACCGTCAAACGAGCCCGTAAAAGCACGTACGCTGTCGCCAATCGGTTCAAATTTCAAACCCGAAGCATCGATATCCTTTGTCAATTCGTAATTAGCTATTAGCGGATAGGCAATGTCATTTCCGATTTTCTGGAGTTCAGCAAAAGTCGAGATTTCAATCTTGTTGGGAACTGCCATATAACTTGAAGTCCCCCAAACCGTATCGCCCTTGTTTACGACACCAATTCGGTAACCGAAATAGAGCGAATCTCTCCTAAGCGTCTTGCTATTCTCAGTAGAATCTATATTATCGCTCCATCTCGCCCAGCCAAGCCATTTACCGACAAGTTCGCCCTCCACATCGAAAAGCGAAGCAATCTTCGGAGTCTCTTGCCATTTCGGAGCTGATGTCGGAACCGCAACCGGAATCGGAGATTTTTTCATAAAAGGATTATTCACCAAGTAGGGGAACGATTTACCTTCATCAATGTTCCAATAGCGAATAAATTTCCCTGTAGGGCTATAGCAATAACCTAAATGCACATAGTAGTCGCAAGTGTCAGTACCGTCAATGACATATTCATCATAACCTAAAGTATCCCAGCCCGCAAACGACGCAAATTTCATCATTTTTGCGGTCGTTAAGCCTGTGCCACCCGCACTCGTATCAAGTCCCGAAATCTCGGTATTCCAGTATGAACCCACAACCGCATCGGATGCACTTCCGACAAGTCCACCAACGTGGCTATTTCCCTGAACGACATTTGCCGCATATGAATATTGAGCCGTTCCGTTACCCACAAGGCCACCCACATATTCATCGCCACGAACCGTACCCATCGCAAAAGAGTTTGCCACCCCGCTACTTCCGCCAATACCGCCAACATAACGTTCGCCTTCGACGGATCCAAGTGCATAAGAAGCGTTTACAAAGCCGCCATTGCCGACAATTCCACCTACTTTATCACCAAAGTAATAAAAACCATAATGCATCAAGTCCATTGTCGAAACACATTCATTGATATCGCCTTTGGAATATCCGACAATACCGCCGACATCATCTACGTCATCCTCCCAAGGAACAATCGTACCACTAGAACGCGACTGATAAACATTACCGGTCAAATATCCGACAATACCACCCACATCCTGATCCAAAATAATGATATTCACATCGGCTTCTGCATGGGCAACATCCATATCTGTTTCACCGACAATGCCGCCAACTCTTTGCGAGCCCTTGATGTCACCTTGGAACGAGACATCTTCGAGAACAGCTTTATCATTGTAGCGTTTCGTACCCTGACCGACAATACCACCCACATAATTTTGCCCTTGGACAAAGCCGTTCGTCACATGCACATTCTTGATAGAGCCCATCTGCTTGGCGGCAACACTTGCTACAAAATTCGATTCTGTTACGCGACCGGTCACATGAATACGGTCGAATTTCAAGTTAGAAACAGAACCACCCAAATAAGAGATAAATGCAACATCATTTTCACACGGGAGCCAAATGGTCAAGTTGTTAATGGTATGGTTCTTTCCGTCGATATTACCCCAGAATATAATGCTATCGGCGGCATCCTTGTTTTTTCCGATGGGAATGAATCCATTGCAGCCGTCTTCGTTGCACATCTCGTTTTTCGAAGCCGAAGCGTCGATATCCTTCGTCAAGACGTAATCCGAAGAATAGAGATAAGCGCCCTTGCCTATCGCCTTGAGGTCTTCGTAGTCTTCGATTTGGAACGGTTTACTTGCGGAACCGTCGCCTTTCATGGTGCCGTTAGCCGCAAAAGAGTGAATCGCAAATAGCGATAAAACAACAGTAAAAATGAATTGCGGTTTCATATTTTTCCTCATAGGTTCAAATAACATAAAAGCTCCTAGTTTTTAAGGCAACGGACCGAATAGGATTCATCCTTTGCTGAATTGAACGTAGTCAGGTTTGCATTCTTTTGATCGTAGCCCAATTCCATGTGGTAGGCGAAAGTGTGATTTTTGGACTCTTCATCTTGAGAGGCACTCCAAAAGAAAGTGCTAAAGCCAACATCATCGAATTCGGAAGACAAGCCCCTCTTACGACCAGCAGGTAAGGCGCTAAAGCCAACAGCATCCGTTTCAGTCACCCCCTTTCCTTGAACACGACCCCAACCGCTGCCATAGGCCTTGAGTAAGTTGCCCGCAATCGAATCACCGCCCACAGTCTCAAGCAAGACATTCCATTCGTCATTATCCGGCAGATGCCAGCCACTCGGACAGACTCCCTGCACTTTCGACGGTAAGGTACATTCTTTCTCATAACCACAATCCAGCGGGTTAATCGGATCACTAACAAGTTTCACCGAATCAATCGCAGCGGCCCATGAGTAAAGGCGACCATACACATCGCAAGTCGAACTATCTTTATTGAAATCCGCTCCATAGCACCAACTTTTACTTTTTACGTTCATGTCTGTGGAATCATAATAGTTCAAATTTTCGGCCATCCACCACTGCTCACCGATTTTAACCGTCTTGTACGTTTGACCATCGCGGTCATCAGTCAAGGTTCCATATTTGCAAGCATCCACAACCTCCGTTTTGCAAAGTGCCGATATAGGTATAGCCACGGAACTCGATGACACGGCGAAACTACTGCTGGACGACGCGCCAACAGGTTCGCCCTTCAAGCAACGGACTGATCCGAAATAGCCTTTGTTTTCTATCGAAAAACCAAAAGCATTGCGGTTGTTAACCCCAAAGTCATAACCATGCAAATCATTATAAGAAGTCGCCGTCCAAAAAACAGCATTATAGCCTTTACCATTATAACTACTGGAATCACCACTTCCGCCAGGCAGAACCGTAAAGCCCAAGGCATCAGTCGCATCCCCACCACCTGTTCCTTGCTCTAGCCAGCCATTCTTCGATCTAATATTTCTGCCCACCTCATCAATTCCCACCACAGCAATATCACCAACGGTCCCATACAACAAAGCATTCCACTCCGTCGTATCCGGTAAATGCCACCCCTCAGGGCACACTTTCATCGCATCAGGCCACGTGTACAGCCGACCATACTTTGCACAATTTTCAGCCGAATCATTATAGCAATAACTGTTTTCCGTTTTGTAGTTCAGGTTTTCCGCCATCCAGGTCTGATTGCCAATCGTTACGGTCCTATAAGTTTTTCCGTCGCGCAAGTCCTTGAGCGTATTCGCGGCTGCATCGTATTCGCTGCCAGCGTTCACCTTTGTGGAACTGCTACTGGATTTAGAATCATTGGATTCTTCGCTAGAGCTCAGAATGACGTTGCTACTACTTGTCATTCCGACCGCAGAGCCGGAAACATACTTCTCGAATTCGGCAACCTTGTCACCATTGTTCATACTTTCAACGTTTTTGCGGATGGTATCGAGTTTACCGTTTTCCTTTGCAGCAGAAGCCCACTCGGCAATTTCTTTCTTTGTCTTGCTATCATTCCACTGGCCGTCTTCTGCAAAATCATCGGCGAACTTTTCCAAGCGCTTTTCAAGTGCGGTCACGTCTGCATCGCCTTGCATCACCACGCTTACGGCCAGAAGAGCTGCGTTGCCGTCGCCTTTTTCGAAGATGTTCAAGTTTTCAAATTCTTGAATTTTGTCCACAGCGCCGTCGTTGACACCAAACGCGACAAGCACTTCTTCTTCAGCCTGCTTTTTCGCTTCGGCAAAAGAGGTTCCCTTTTCCGTCACAAGGAATTTCACGCGTTCATGTTCCAAACTTGTGAGCACGTTGACATTCACGCTTTTACGATTTTTGAGATTTGTAATCGTCCGAAGCGTTATCGGATCCGCCGACCTTTTACCCGTCACTTCATTGAAGTAATAACCGGTCACTTCGAACAAAGCGCATGTCGCCGAGAGGTTCACATCGTCAACGCCAAAGTCGCCCTTGTCGCTCTTGACCGAACCTTCGAAAATTTCTCCAGTCAGTTCCATCGTTTTGCAATCGATACCCTGTACCGTCACCACAGAGCCCTTGACAAAAGGCCCCTTCTGCGAAACGCCTGCCACATCCAAATCCTTGACGGCGTAAATGCCCGCATCATCCGAAGAACCGCCCGCAACTTTGTCGTCGGAGCATGCCCAAAGCATAGCCCCGACAATCAGGGTTTCTGCAATTTGGAACCATTTCTTAACCAACCACTTATTCATACTAATCCTTCTCTTTTTTCCAACACGAATATTTTTAACATTTCCTAATTTTTGATACAGCGAACGGAAAGTCCATCATTCTTGTTGTTGCTATATAAAATTCTTATACTATTGAGGGTGTAAGTCAAACTCGTCGCATACGAAGATTCAGCATCTTCCTCATCATCAGCCCAGAAATGCATGTAGCCACCCGCTTCTAAATATTTTCCAGTATGACTTCTATAACCTACAGGAATAGCAGAAAAACCATAAGTATCCGCATTTCTCGAATTATTATACCAACCAATTTGTGATTTTAACGCAGAGCCCCCAGTGCCATTACTTTCTGCAGTAGCAGATAACGTGAACAGCTCACTTTTATTAGGTAAATGCCAACCTTCAGGACAAATACCCTGCACGACACTCGGAATCGCACATTCATGACCATAACCGCAATCCCTAGCTGCTAGTTGCACAGAATCGATAGCTGCGCTCCAAGTATACAAACGACCAGCAACTTTACATTTTTCAGATTGATCTCCATAGCACCAACTCCGCCCTTTTAAACTTGGAGTTTTTACGCTGTCGGCATAGTTAAGGTTTTGTGCCATCCAAACTTGATTGCTGATTTTTACGGTTTTGTAAACTTGTCCGTCACGACTATCGACAAAAGAACCATATTCAATATTTGAATTTAAATATTTTTCTTTAGAAATACTCCAGTCAAATGTCTCACAGGATTCACGTTCTTCACTACACAACAAAGAGATTGATGAAGCAACCGGTTCATTTCTGACACAACGGACAGCATAATCATCGATTTTTGCACCGTATTGCATGAAGGCTTCATTAGATTCAAAATCCAAGAGCAATTTATACACATAATCGTAAGCTGAATCATCTTCAACATCAGTCGAAGTCCAAAAACCAGCATTCTTGTTTATGTTTTTAAAAGCACCTTCATAATTCCTATTACCTACGGGTAAAGCACTAAAACCAAGTGGATCTGTATTATTTTTATTACCAAACCAGCCATCCTGTGACTTAAGAGCCTCTCCAGCCAAAGTAATATATCCACCACCTGCAATTACTAACATTTCATTCCATTCCGTCGTATCGGGCAAATGCCATCCATCAGGGCAAACCCCCTGTACTGGGTATGCCGGAGAACACACCAAGCCATTTCCACATCCATTTTTAACAGAATCCATCGCAGCAGCCCAAGAATAAAGGCGACCATATTTTTCGCAATAAATCGTACTATCATTATAACAGTAACTATTCTTCGCTTCATAATTCAAGTTCTGAGCCATCCACACTTGAGAGCCAATCTTTACAGTTTTGTAAACTTGTCCGTCACGGGAGTCGGTCATTTCACCGTAATTGATGTTTGGATTCAGGTAAGAGTTTGTCACACTGCTACTGGATTGCTTCGCTTCGCTCGCAATGACGGAGGAGCTACTACTAGATTCCGGGTCAAGCCCGGAATGACGAGACGAACTGCTGCTAGAAGAGGGGAGATTCCCGCTCGAGGCGGGAAAGACAGAGCTACTACTAGATTGCTTCGTTTCACTCGCAATGACGTTACTAGAAGATGATCGGCTTTCACTGCTCAAGGTAACGCTATCGCCATCCGCAAGTGCTTTCACGTACGTTTCGAATGCAGGTACAGAATCGGTGAGGTTCCAGCTTTCGATGTTCTTGCGGATTGTATCGAGTTTACCGGTAGCTGTAGCGTTTGTAGCCCAGTTTGCAATTTCCGTTTTTTCTTTATCATCCAATGAACCATTCTGCGATATTGCAACAGAATATTTATCCAAGCGTTCTGCAAGTTTCGCCTCATTCGCATTTGCCTGCACAAGCACACTCACGGCAAGGAGCGCCGCATTTCCATCGCCATTTTCAAAGATGTTCAAATCTTCGGACAACGCATAATCGCCATTTACATTAAACGAAGCAAGCACTTCCTTTTCAGCTTGCTTTTTCGCATCAGCAAACGACATTTTTTCTTCTGACACGAGATGCATCACGCGCTTGTATTCAAGTTCCGTGAGCATGTTGATATTCACATGTTTGCGGTCGCTCAAATCTGAAATTGCATGGAGAGTCACCTCGTCCGCCGACTTTTTACCCGTCACTTCATTGAAGTAATAACCGGTCACTTCGAACAAAGCGCATGTCGCCGAGAGGTTCACATCGTCAATGCCAAAGTCGCCCTTGTCGCTCTTGACCGTACCTTCGAAAATTTCACCGGTCAATTCCATCGTTTGGCAATCAATACCCTGCACCGTCACCGCAGAGCCCTTGACAAAAGGCCCCTTCTGCGAAACGCCCGCCACATCCAAATCCTTGACAGCGTAAATGCCTGCATCATCCGAAGAACCGCCCGCGACCTTGTCATCGGAGCATGCTGAAAACATCGACAAAAAAGCAAACGCCAACGCGAAAGCAAAAATATCCCCAAAAATTCTAAGCTCGTTTCTTTTCATTTCTCTCTTCCTTATTTTTTAAAGCCTTGTTTGCAACTTCTAAATTTTCGCTTATCGGGAATAGTTGCAAATTCAAACGGTACACGCGCTGCGTTTCGCTATTTTCCGTAGCAATCGCAATAATGCGGCGACGGCATTCCAAAAGTTCCGTCTTGATTTTTTCGTAAGAATCCTGCGTCAGCCCAAGGACAACTCCCGACATGGAGCGTTCCGCAAGCGGCAAGTCCAAAGCCTTCACGGCAAGCTCACCCATCTGGCGCTGCAAATCTTTCGCGGCAATCGGCACCGTATCCACGGAGCCCATCGATATGGACTTGTCCGTCTGTACGTAATTTCCATTACGGTCTTTTTTCAGGAGATTCGCATCTTCCAAAAATTCAAGCGTTTCAACGGCTTCCGCTGTAGAAATTTTCGGTTTACACGCACGGGCCATTTCGGCAGGCCTTGCGCCAGGCATATTCGGGGCAAGCTCGCGGAGCAACGGATTTTTCCAAGACTTGTAGTAATCGAATTCTTCGCCACCGAGAACACGGATCTTATGCGCTCTAGCCAATGCACAGCGTTTTTCGAACGCCGCCATTTTGGCTTCGTCCCCTTTGGCATGGGCGTACGTCACCATCAAAACAAAATACGTCTTTTCGAATCCAGCAAGGCCCATGGCGTTCGCAACAGAACTTGCGGCACTAACGCTCAGATTCTTTTTTCCTTCAGCAACATACTTCAAAAAAATTGCCGATGCGAAACCGGCATTCTGAGCAAACTCACGCCAAGTAAAAGCGGAGTCGCGCTTGCGTTCATCGTAGTAATCCTGGATGAACTTGCGATAATCTGTATATTCAACAATCGCCTTCATGATTACAAATATAGTTTTTCAATAATATTGGAATACAAAAATTGCCGTTTTTAGCCTAATTTTTACGTTTTTAGTCATTTTTAAACGATTTTGCAAAATTTTAGAACACAAGTTGTATCCCTGGAATACAAAAAAAAGACCCGCAACCAAGTGTGGGTCCAAGATTCGCTAGTGCAGGGAACTTACTTCTTCAGCAGCACAGCCTTTTCTACCGGCCTGTCACCGACATGCAAAATTCCGACGTAACGACCGCGAGCAAGTTCCGCAACATCGAGCGTCTCGAAATAGTTGCCCGCAGTACGCTGTCCCAAGTCCGCTGTTCTCACCACACGTCCTTGCATATCGACGAGCGAGAACTTCACGGAAGCGGCTTTGGGGATTTCAAACAGAAGCGACAACCGAGTTCCTTGGAACATGGCAGCAAATCCAAAACCGCGTTTAACCGCAACATCAGGAATCCCGTTCGACTTGTTCAATTTCATCTCCGCTGTCGCCGGTGCACTCCAAAGCGTATCCGAGCTGAGCACAACGCCAACGCGATAAGTGAGATCGAACTTTCCGGAAGGCGACTTCGCTTTTGCAAGCGAATCGACCAAAGCACTGCTAGCAGAATCCAGCTTGAGCACCTTGACCGCAGCCGTATCCAAAATAATCGCCTCGTCAAGCAGCTTGTTACGAACGTTATTCGCCAACGATTTATTGCTTTCGAATGAAACTGCCTCACCCGTAGCCACAGGCATATTCGGCATTCCACGCAACAGCGGATAGGTCACACCTTCTTTGATATACCAGACCGAATCAAAGTCAAAACCAGTAAACGTCTTTTGCCTATGCAAGTATTCAGGAAACCAAAAAAGGCCTTCTCTGTTATGATTCTTGGGATCATATTCGAAATAAACATTGTCCTTAACCACACAAGCAGACAAATCTGTAAGTTTTCGGTCTTCAGCATTTTTTTGGCACGGTCTCTCTGCGATGTAGGAATTTTTAACTACTCCTGTATCCATTTTCACCCAAAACTCGTTTACGCCAATGGCGTACGAGTCTTCAATCAATCCACCATTAACATAAATAAAATAATTATGGCCTTTGCCAAGAGAATACGATTTTCGAATATTTCCCTCATTGCTGTTTGCAAATGCACGCGAATTAGAGGTAGAATCTATAGAATTACCAATCGCAAAAGATTTTTCGATATTTCCCTTATTCGTACTAACAAATCCATAAAATGCCGTTCCCGTAGCAAAGCAGTTTACAACATCTCCAAAATTTTCCTGAACAAAACCAGCTCCATTTACATCAACTGACGCATGCGAGTTGCGAATCACGCCATCTGCATTGACCTTTAAAGCAAAGCCCGCAACATCACGTCCTTTAATAGAACCATTCGCCACGGAATTTTCTATGGTCCCGCGGTTTTCATTAACAAAGCCACTTCCTCCATTATATCTAGCATCAAAAACATCAACCCAAGTCGTGCAAGCCGATATCAAGCCTTTATTGGTTGTAACAAGTCCAGAACCATCTTTTATACTACCCTTAAAAGTACTATTACGTATGGTTCCTTCATTTTCATAAACCAAACCACCATCAACATCAATCGTATCTGCAACAACTTTTACATAATCGACCAAGCCCTTATTTTCAAGGGCAAGTGCGGCGGACATTTTCAACCCCTGAGTTACTTCCATACGCAAACTATCAACAACAGCATCTTCACCAATCGTATAGAACAAACCGCCGATACCTACAGAAACTATATCAATCCGTTTAATCGCGTGGCCCTTTCCATGGAACTTACCTGTAAAAACAATCGTTCCTTCATGTTCATATTTAACGCCAAAGTATGAATCATATTTATAATTTCCAAACGACAAGAATCCACCCTCTTCATTAGAAGCAGAAGCATCAATATCATTTGCCAACTGATAAACAGACGACAACTTGTACTTACCATAGCCAATCGCTTTAAGGTCTTCATAAGTCTTGACTATGAACGGATCTTTTTCTGTACCGGAGCCCTTCATCTGGAATTTGGGATGCAATGTCGTCGGGCACGTATTTCCCATTGCAAACCATGCCAACACAGGATAGCAAGACGAACTTGTCTGAGTCCACGTTGTTTGGAAATCCCAATTTTCATACGATGATATATCCAACATTTCTTTAGTCGTCATGGACTTGCCCACAGAGCTATTGTCGTATTCCCAAACTTCTCCATCGTAGTAAACAGACGTGAATGTCGATTTAGAAGTTTCGCCCATCACATTCCCGGTTTTGGATTGGCCTTGGACATGGCTTGCACAAGCGATATTTTTATATGTAGATGCAGAATCTATCCCAGCAAAACCACCAACATACGAATCGCCGGACACTCTAGCCATGGACCAAGCATTCCAATAAAAAGTCTTTTTAGAACTTCCTACAAAAGATCCCACATATTTTTTTCCAGATACATTCGCTTCAGGATTGATATAGACATGTTTTGCAGAACCGCCTTCTTTTGCCCCTGCAATTACGCCGACATAATTATGGCCACTAATCGAGAGCGTATCCGTCAAAATGCTATCAATTACAGCCCCTTCGTCTAACCCCGCAATAGAGCCTACATAATTTTTTCCAACAATGGTATTATCAAAAAATGCCATATGGGAAATTTCCGATTTCGGATTCAATTTGGTAAACAGGCCAACATAATCTTCCGACGGTCGATTTATCGTCAGATTGTAAATTCCAAACATTTCAGTGACCACTTTTTTCTCAAGTTGATGTTGTTGCTCACCACCAATTAATTTACCACTAAAACCATCCTTTCCACCGATAGGTTCAAAACCAGCACAGACTCCATCAACACAGTTTTCTTCTGCCGATGCCGAAGCATTAATCAAGTGAGTCAGCTTATAGACTTTATCCAAACCATACTCATATTTACCGATATATTTCAAATCCTCGTACGATGAAATAAGGTAAGGTCTTTCGTCCGTTCCTTCACCGTCCAAAATATTGATGGTTCCATCATCAACAAGCTTTCCGGGAAGCACCGCATCCGTCCCCTCGAAATAAGGATACGACTTGCCTTCTTGAATGGTCCATACACCGTCAAAATCAAAATTCTCAAACGAGGCTTGACGCAACATTTCTTCACTCGAAAGCACAGTTCCTTCAGTCACATTCCTATTATAGGCATGGACTATCTGCGTCAGGCCGCCATCATAGTAAAAATTTTCAAATATGCCTTCACTATTGTTGATGTGATCCCCTATAACTCCATTTAGATTGTTTTTAGGACCTTTTAAGATACTAGCAGCATAAACGTTGTACACAGTATCGCCTATTAGCAATCTTGCATTGGAGCCACCGATAGCACCACCAACATCTTCATGACCTTTGACAACACTCACCGCATAGCCATCTTTGAGGTAAGAGGCAAAACAGCCGATAAGGCCTCCAACATTTCTCGATCCTTTAACAGTGCCCGTGCTACCCACCTTGAGAATGCTGTCTTTATACGCGGCACCAATAAGACCACCCACCTGATCATCCCCTTTAACATCACCATCATACGAAACAACATTACTTATAAAAGATTTCTCTATTTGACCGCCAAGCACACCAGCATATTCCCCACCACTAACTTTTGAATTTTTAAAGACAAGATTTTTTATTGATGATTGACTTGCAAATCCGAAAAGCCCTGCATAAAATTGGTTTTGCGTATCGACAGTCAAACCTTCAATAACATGATTATTCCCTTCAAAGGTTCCCGTAAACGGTTTACGTTCTTCTCCAATAGGGGTAAAGTTTGAGGAAGAAGCATCGATATCTTCGACAAGTTCATAGTTCGCAAGCAACGGATGGCTAATGCTATTGCCTATTTTCTTTAGGTCTTCAAAAGTCGCAATTTCAATATGATTTGGCACAGCCATATAGCTGGTTGTTCCCCAAACTGTATCGGACTCATTGGCGTAACCGATTCTATAGCTGTAATAAATGGAATCCTTGGTTTCGTTCAAACGAACAAGTTCCAGCCACTTACCAAACAGTTCGTAACCGACATCTTTTTCAGCGGCAACTATAGGTTTCTCTTGCCATTTCGCCGCTTTTGTGGGGACAGCGACAGCAATAATATTTGCGGTAGCCTTTGCATTTTTACCCAAGTTCGCCAAATAAGGATAAGACTCGCCTTCATCAATATTCCAAATGCGTAAAGAATCTCCCGATATTTCTTCAAAAAAATCACACGCTTCATAAATATGAGACGTATGTCCTTCATATTCAAATTTAAAATTGCATTTTGACATTTCTTCCCATCCAGCAAAACTGGATAAATGCTTCATAGCAGCATCCGAAAGTCCAATACCCACTTCACTCGTATCAATCCCAGCCAAATCAACATTCCAATAGCAACTATTTACAGAATCCCCTTCGCTAAACCCGCTGACATATAAATACGCAGAATCCCTATCATTCGGCAATTCAATTTTCCCGACAGAATAACTCCCATAAATCGATCCCCAGTTACCACCTGCAAAGCTACCCGCATATAAATACTCGTTTCTCAATACTTTTACAGAGCCCATGGCATACGAATATTCAATTTGTCCACCGCGAGAATTTTCACCGACCAAGCCACCAACAGTTCCATATCCCGTAACATTTCCCGTCGCGTAAGCTTCGGATATTTTAGCCTTGTTCAATCCAACAAGCCCACCAATACATTCCGAAAAGTATCCCTGATTAAAAGACATGATATCAACAGAGGCATAGCTCAGCTCAACAAAGCCATCTTCATTCAACCCGACAAGGCCACCAATGTTCGACGCAGCCTTTTCAACCTCAGGAACAATAATCCCCGTAGCATAGCTTTTAGTAATTGACGGGTGTACACGAGAATTACTTTCACCAACAAGACCACCTACATTCTTAGATTCTTTATTAATCCCTACAAATATTTCAACATCGGCAAAACTTTCTTGAACATGACCTTCAAGGGTACCGATTAAACCACCCACATTTCTTCGACCTTGAACAACCCCTTCAAACGATGAGTTGCTAACAAATGATTTATTCGTTTCCAATTGACCAACAAGACCACCGACATAGCGCAAGCCTTCTACATGGCCATCCTTCACATGGACATTTGTAATTTGCCCCTTAGATAAGCCTACAACACCGCCAACATAATCCGAATGAGGAGCGTAATCCGTATCATATCCACCATACACTCTCAAATGTTCGAATTTTAGATTGGATAAAGAACCTTCCAATTGTGCAATAAAACCTACATAGTGAAGGCACGGTAGCCATATACGGAGATTCTTGATAACATGGTCTTGACCATCGATGCTACCGGAAAATGGGATAACAGCAGTCGAGTTTTGAACTTGACCAATGGCAATAAAACTATTGCACACATGACCGTTACAGTATTCATGCTCCGATGCCGATGCATCAATATCTTTTGTCACGATGTAATTTGACGAATAAAGATAGGCGTTCTTGCCAATAGATTTCAAATCTTCATAATCTTCAATTTGAAACGGCTTTGCTATGGAGCCGTCACCTTTCATAATGCCGTTCGCGGCAAATGCCTGAACAGCAAATAAAGCTACTGCAGTTGCAAAAATCAATCTCATATTTTTACCATTCCTTCTCATTTCATCTTATAAAAGCATTAATGTTTATAAAGCGTTGTCTTTTCAAAGACCTTGCCTGCACTATGCAAAATTCCAATGTAACGACCACGAGCAATTTCCGCAGCATCGATCGTTTCGGAATACGCACCCGCGGCACGTTGTCCCAATTCCGCTGATTTCACAACACGCCCCTGCATATCGACGAGCGAGAACTTCACAACACCCGCAGTCGGGATTTCAAAGCGGAGGGAAACAAGCTGGCCTTGGAACTTGGCTCCGAACGTTTGCGTTTTAGCAACAGTTTTTCTACGAACAGCCACACTTTCTTCAGAGACATATATAAAGAAATCTTCAAAATTTACGTTTTCGTTAAAATACGGGTAAGATTTTCCTTCGTCAAACGCCCATACATTTATAAATTTATCCGTTTTGCACAAGCATTCTTCTAATGTATAGAGGTTTACCGCTTCACAGCTTTTCTTTTCGCATGGTGCATACGCATAATACCCAACAGTATCCCAATCTACAAAAGAAGACTTCGTCATCATTTCGCTAGTGGAGAGCCCTTTGCCTGCACTGCCGACACTTAATCCAGAAATTTCCATGTCCCAGTAAGAATTCTCAACTAATTCTTCATTTTTTCCAACTAGGCCTCCGACATCTTCATTTCCTTTGATTGTCGTTGCCGCGTAGCTATTCAAAATGCTTCCATGTATCATCCCGCCATTTAGACCGACAAGGCCACCAACATTTTTTACCCCTTCCACGGAACCTTGAGCGTAAATATTCTGAACATCGCCCGCATTAAATCCAACGGCACCACCTACAGATTCAACACCCTTAACACTCCCATTTGCATAAGAATAAATGATTTTACCATTATTACGGCCAACGATTCCTCCGACATCTTCATCGCCCTCTATATTTCCCGTAGCATGGGAGAGAAAAACTACACCATGAATATTTTCGCCGACAATGCCACCCACCGATTCCACTTCAATTTCCGAAACATCCATTCTAGAGCAAACAGGTTTCAAAATGTCCATCGATGAAACACAATTAATACATTTTTTATAAAAAAATCCATCATAACCATAAAATTCACCGATAACACCTCCAAACGACTCCATCTTTGAAGTAGTCCATCTAGAACACATTGGCGTAATTGTTCCGCTAGAACGACTGTTGATCACTTCCCCACGCTCCATATATCCAACAATACCTCCGGCATTATCACTCGCAACAATATTTACATCAACAGAGGCATTAACAATCGAACCTACATCAATATTAGAAACAATTCCACCTACATACACACCCCCTGTAACATCACCTTGATATGACACGTCTTGAAATGTTAAACCGTAATCATCAAACCTATATGCACCAACAAGACCGCCCACATCACGACCACCTTGAACAAAACCATTCGTCACATGAACATTATTTACTGTTCCACATGCAGCACCAGCCAAACCACCAACCCGCATTCCATTTCCAAACACTGTGAGCTTATCGATTTTTAAATTGGAGATTACCGCTCTTACACTTGAGAAAAGCCCTAAAGAATCACCACGTACTGTATCGCGAATATCCAAGTTGCTGATTGTATGATTTTGTCCATCAAAGGTTCCGTCAAAAAGAATGTTCCCCGCAGCATCCTTGTTACGACCAATCGGCGTAAAGCCCTTGCATACATCGCCATTGCAGTTTTCACTCTTCGATGCCGAAGCATCAATATCCTTCGTCAAGATGTAATTGGACGAATAGAGGTAAGAGCCTTTTCCAATCGCCTTGAGGTCTTCGTAATCCTCAATCTGGAAGGGATTTTCCGCAGAGCCGTCGCCCTTCATGGTGCCATTTGCAGCAAATGCAGGCACCGCAAGCATAGCCAGCAAAACACGAACAACATTTTTAAAATTCATACCATTCCTCACTCAACTTTATTTTGAATCCTTGATGCAACGCACGGAATACGCATTATCCTTAAGTGCATCGCTAAATGAATCTATAGCCGCATACTCGGCAACAATACTACGTGCGTAAGAAGTCGTATCTGGATTTTCCGAGGCTACCCAAAGATAGGCCGTATATCCCTTGAGATTAAAGGTTCCGCCACCATGCCTGAATCCGCCAGGAAGCAGCGAGAAGCCATAATTATCACCATTTTCAAAAGATATCCATCCAGTTTTTGACTTGAGAATTTTACCCGCCTCATTCCAACCGCCCACAGCTTCAACCAAAATCTTCCAATCAGTTGTATCGGGCAAATGCCAACCAGAAGGACAAATTTCCATCGCCACATCCCATGTGTAGAGGCGGCCATACATATCGCAATATGTCGTAGAATCATTGTAGCAATAGCTATTTTCTGTTTTGTAGTTCAAGTTTTCGGCCATCCAAACTTGATTGCCGATTTTAACAGTCTTGTAAATTTGAGCATCACGTTCATCCGTCAGTTCGCTATACTCGCACGTATCAACGCCATCAGTCTTGCAAGGAGCCTCATAAAGACTGTTGCCAGACCCTTCGCCTCCGTTGGATGACGAAGATGAACCATGCGTTGTCGAAGATGACGAAGCCATCAAAGCATCTACAAACATTTCGAATGTTGGGACTTCATCGGTGTATCCCCAGCTTTCAATGTTCTTGCGAATCGTATCGAGCTTGCCATTTGCCGTTGCAGCAACAGCCCATTCAGCAATTTCAGTTTTCGTTTGGCTATCATTCCATTCGCCGTCTTGAACAATGTCATCGGCAAACTTTTCCAAGCGTTTTGCAAGCACGCCCACATCTCCATCGCCTTGCAAGAGAACACCCACCGCCAAAAGTGCCGCATTTTCGTTGCCAGCATCAAAGATATTCAAGTCTTCGAATTTGAGATTTTCATCCATCGCTCCTGCCATACCGAACGACATGAGGACTTCTTTTTCGGCCTGTTTTTTAGCTTCAGCAAAAGACATTTCTGTAGCTAGAACTTTCACGCGACCGTACTCCAAACTCGTAAGCACATTAACGTTCACGTTCTTGCGGTCTTTAAGATTTGTAATCGCTTGGAGCGTTACCACATCCGCAGATTTCGCTCCTGTAACTTCGTTGAGGTAATAACCGGAAACTTCAAAAACGGCACATGGCGAAGATAAGTTTATACTTGAAACATCATAGTCGCCCTTGTCACTCTTGACCGTACTTTCGAAACGTTCGCCTGTCAGTTCCATCGTCTTGCAGTCAATCCCCTGCACAGTCACGGCAGAACCTTTAATAAATGGTCCTTTTTGTGCAACGCCCGCTACGTTCAAATCCGCGATAATTCCCGCATCTTCTGTAGTGCCGCCTGCAGTTTTATCGCCATCGGAACAAGCCCAGAACAAAAAAGCAAATGAAGGAACAGCAAAGAGCTTAATCCATTTTGCAAATAAAATATCACACATATTCAACATTCCTTCGTTTTACATTCTCGTCTTTTTATTGCCTAGGCACTTCCTACGTTTCTACTTTTGGAGCACCACATTTCCGTTCGACTTGCCGTTCACTCGCAGCACCCCGACATAGCGGCCACGAGCAATATTTTCGACATTGAGCGTTTCGAAATGCGAGCCAGTCGCACGATGACCCAAGTCCGCCGATTTCACAACACGTCCTTGCATGTCCACAAGCGAGAACTTCACGGCACCAGCTGTAGGGATTTCAAAGCGAAGAGCAACGAGTCCACCATCAAACTTTGCACCGAAGGAACGTGATTTGGCAAGCGTTTGATTCTGAATGCGAACGGGAGGCTGCTCTGGATTATCTACAGACCTTAAATACTCAGACCATTGATAATCAATCAAATCCAAATTTTTATTGAGGTAGGGATAGGATTTGCCCTCATCTATCGCCCAAAATTTGACAAAAGCCTTTTTGCAATAACATCCATCATCCCAATTTTTTATTTCACATTGTCCTTCCTCGCAACGATCATACATCCAATAGCCCAAAGTATCCCAGCCTGCAAAAGAAGACATCGTCATCATTTTTTGCGTACTCATCCCTGTGCCGCCAGCACTCGTGTCGAGTTTAGACAATTCAGCATCCCAATAAGAATTCACAACAGATTTTTCATTCAATCCGACAAACCCACCAAATATTTTGTTATACGAACTCGAAGTATCCTCTTCAACAGTATTAGCGGCATAGCTCGTTGCGATTACACCACCATTTGAACCAACAAGACCTCCAACATTTCTACGACCGGTCACTCGCCCTTGAGCGTATGACGAATATATTTCCCCATAATCATTACCCCCAACAAGGCCGCCAACATCTTCACTACCAATTACAGAACCAAGAGCGTAAGACACATAAATTTTCCCGTGATTGCAACCCACTAAACCTCCAGCTTCATTCGCTGCCGTAAGGTAATCATCACCAGAATCATGTTCATACATCTCCACAGATCCAAGAGCATACGAAGCAAAAATAATCCCATCATTATAACCAACCAAGCCACCTACAGATCTAGCACCTTCAACGTTCATTGAGGAATAACATTGACTAATGGAGCCCTTAGAATTTTCTCCAACAAGGCCGCCAACGCCATGCACATCACGCCCCGTAACAGTCACTTTACCGCTAGAATGACTATTTCGGATACTTCCATAGTTATATCCGGCAATTCCTCCAACTTCCGAAGATTTGTCGATTAAGGATATGTCTACATCCGCCACAAGGCTATCAACGTCAACTCCAATTATACCAGCAACGCCACCAACTTGCTGGTGTCCACTAACCTTGCCTTGGAACGAAACATTTCTTAAGACGGGTACCATATCTTCGTACCCTTCAACCGGAGCATATCCTTTACCATTGATCGCTTTGCCAACTATACCACCAACACGATCGGAGCCCTTGATATTTCCATTTGTAACATGGACATTTCTAATCGTTCCGACAAGTGCAGCGGCAACACCTCCGGCATCACGAATATCACCTGATACATCCAAGCTATCGAAATTTAAGTTGACCACAGAACCAATTAGTGTTTTAATAAAACCGGCCCCACTGGCGTATCCATTGTTAATGTGCAGATTCTTGATGGTATGGCCACCCCCATCTATACTACCCCAAAAAACCGTACTATCTACGGCATCTTTATTTTTCCCAATTGTCCTAAAACCATAACAGTCGCCATCTTTATAGCAATTATCTTTCTTCGAAGCGGATGCATCGATATCCTTCGTCACGATATAATTTGACGAATAGAGGTAAGAGCCCTTGCCAATCGCCTTGAGGTCTTCGTAATCCTCAATCTGGAAAGGTTTTTCGGCAGAGCCGTCACCCTTCATGGTGCCGTTTGCGGCAAATGCCTGAGCAGCAAATAGAGCCAATGTAGTTACAAAAATCAATCTCATATTTTTACCATTCCTTAAATTTAATCCTTAATACAGCGAACAGGATATCCAGTGTCTTTAAAATGATTTCCAAACCAAACAGATCCCCCAAAGGATACAACAGCATACGCAAGCCGCTTATCATTTGAATCTTCAGAAACACTCCAAAAAAAGGCCGTACCGTTATCACCACTTTCATTGATTTCATCAGGCTCATATAAATCATAATTGGGAGCCCTTTCTCCAACAGGGAACATCGAAAAACCATAATTATCAGTGCCTGTCGAATTTTCATGCCACCCAATTTTGGAAGAAAGTGCAAATCCCGCTACGTTCGGATCATCTGCAACCGTAGAAACCAAAGTCCTCCATTCCGTTGTATCAGGCAAATGGAATCCTTCAGGACAAATCCCTTGCAATTTTTCAGGGAAATTGCAACTTCTCAAGTAACCACACAGTTGTCCATGTTCCGCATCATTCAACAATTTTACAGAATCTATGGCAGCAGCCCATGTATAAAGTCGCCCAGCGATGGCACAGCGTTCCGGCTTGTCATTATGACACCAGCTTTTCTTCAAAAGACTAGGCGTTGCAATACTATCTGCGTAATTCAAGTTTTCGGCCATCCAAATTTGATTACCGATTTTCACAATTTTATAAACTTGTCCATCTCGACTATCGATAATGGAATCGTAACCGATATCTGAATTAAAATGAGTTTCTTTAGGAATACTCCAATCAATTTTACTAGCTTCAGCCGAAGCCATATTCGAAACGTACTCCACAAAATGTATCACATATTTTTCGAACTGGGGAAGCTCATTTGCATAACCCAAGCTTTCAAGGTTTTTACGAACCAAATCCATTTGACCACTCGACAAGGCATTCGTCGCCAAGTTCGACATTTCCAATTTCAAGTCATCATTCCACGTCCCATTTTCTGCAATAGCAGAACTTAAACGTTCCATGCGTTCAGAAACATCCACATTCCTGTTGGAACTATCCGAGACTTGCATTAACACACTCACAGCAAGGAGTGCCGCATTTCCATCGCCCGCATCAAAGATGTTCAAGTTTTCAAATTCAGGAACTTCGCCCGATGTTTCAATACTGAATGCTTTAAGCACTTCTTTTTCAGCCTGTTTTTTAGCTTCAGCAAAAGACATTTCTTTATCAGCTGCAAGGTTCATCACGCGGCCATACTCCAAACTCGTGAGCACGTTGACGTTTACGTTCTTGCGGTCTTTGAGATTTGTAATTGTTCGGAGTGTTATCTTATCCGCAGATTTCACTCCTGTAACTTCGTTGAGGTAGTATCCGGAAACTTCAAACACGGCACATGGCGAAGACAAGTTTATACCTGAAACATCATAGTCGCCCTTGTCACTCTTGACCGTACTTTCGAATCGTTCGCCCGTGAATTGCATCGTCTTGCAATCAATACCCTGCACCGTCACGGCGGAACCCTTTGCAAACGGACCTTTCTGCGTTACGCCAGCCACGTTCAAGTCCGCGATGATTCCCGCATCTTCCGTGGTGCCACCAGCACTCTTGTCGCCGTCGGAGCACGCCCAGAACAGGGAGACGAATATAAGAGTAAACAGTTTATTCCATTTCATACGCATTTCCATCTAATGACCATTGACCAACCACTACTTACTAATTCTTTATGCAACGGATTGAAAACCCGCTATCCTTGAAGTCACCCGTGTAACCGGTACCACCATAAAAAATTCTGAACGAATAACCCAACTGTTTGTCACGCGTATTCTCAGTAATGCTCCAGAAAAAGGCAGTCCGATTATCAGGAGCAAATTCTGAAAAATCATAATCACGATACTTATCCCCAACAGGATACGCTGAAAATCCATAATCATCGGTGCCGTTAGCTTCTTCAAACCAACCGACACGAGAAGCGAGCTTATAGCCAGCTACACTCGCATCATTTGAAACTTGGAAAATCAATGTACGCCATTCCGTTGTATCTGGCAAATGCCAACCTTCAGGGCAAATGCCTTGATACTTCGCGGGGAAACTACAATTCGTTAGGTATCCACAGAATTGCGGATTTTCGGCATCGTTCGCGAGCTTTATAGAATCAACCGCAGCAGCCCAAGTATAAAGTCGTCCACCAAATTCACAATTTTCAGATTTATCGCCGTAGCACCAGTTTCTCTTCAAAAGGCTCGGGGTATTTACACTATCAGCATAATTCAAGTTCTGCGCCATCCAAACTTGAGTGCCGATTTTGACGGTCTTGTAAACTTGTCCGTCTCGTTTATCCACAATAGAATCATATTTAATGTTCGGATTCAAGTGATCTTCTTTAGGAATGCTCCAATTAATGTCACGTGGAGACACATACGCTTCATCGCTGCTACTGCTGCTCAATACAGCATTATTCGAAGAGCTCGACAACGACACCGCAGCAGGTTCATCCCTAACGCAACGAACAGAATGGCCATTGTCCTTAAAGCCACAGGAAAACCAAACAGAAGCATAAAAGAAGTCTGCGGAACAAGAAGTACGATCATCTTTCGATTCTTCAGAAGCTGTCCAAAAATGAACATCTCGGCTATCTTCAAAGAAAGATTGATCTCGATACTTTTCGCCAGCAGGGAACGCCGAGAAACCAAAATCATCAGTACCAGAATCTTCATACATTCCAATATGCGATTCCAGTCTTTCTCCGGCAATATCATCACCACCAGCAAAAGAAATCAGGGTTTTCCACTCGGTCGTATCCGGCAAATGCCAACCTTCAGGACAAATGCCACGCATCTTTTCCGTAAACACACAAGATTCCCCAAAGCCACATTTCTGAGGCTTTTCGGAATCTGTTGCAAGCTTCACCGAATCAATAATAGCAGCCCATGTGTACAAACGTCCTGCGACATCACAGTTTTCGGATTTGTATGCAAAACACCAGCTACGTTTCAAAAGACTCGGAGTTTTCACACTATCGGCATAGTTCAGATTTTGAGCCATCCATACCTGAGAGCCAATCGTCACCGTCTTGTAAACTTGTCCGTCACGGCTATCCACAATGGAGTCATACTTTATTTCAGGATTTAAGTACGCCTCCTTAGGAATACTCCAGTCAATATAGAAACCACTATAATTTACTGAAGGATACTTAACAAGCGCCGTTTCACCAAAGTTCTTTACGTATGTTTCAAATGAAGGTATTTCACTTGCAAAGCCCCAACTTTCAATATTCTTTCGAATCGAATCGAGTTTACCATCGGCAGCGGCTTTTTGAGCCCATTTCGCAATTTCAAGTTTTGCATAGGAATCGTACCATACACCATTCTTTGCAAAAAATTCATTGAATCTTTCAAAATGTTCTTCAAGAGTCGTGTCTTCAAATTCCGCCTGCATCATCACACTTATAGCCAACAAAGCCGCATTGCCATCACCCGCTTCAAAGATGTTCAAGTCTTCGGGTTCGGCAAAATCACCCTTGATATTGAATACAGCAAATATTTCTTTTTCAGCCTGTTTTTTCGCGTCAGCCAAAGACATCTTGTTCACGATAACCAAGTACTTCACGCGTTCGTATTCCAAATGAGTGAGCACGTTGATATTCACGCGATCTCGATTCTTGAGATTCGTCACCGCACGGAGAGTCAGCTTTTCGGAAGATTCCGTGCCAGTAAGCTCACTCAAATAATAACCAGAGACCTCGAACACGGCACATACCGAGGACAAGTTAATATTATCGATTTCATAGTCGCCACCATTACTCTTGACAGTGGTTTCATAAAATTCGCCCGTAAGCTCGAATGTTCTGCAATTAATACCTTGCACACTCACTACAGAACCCTTGACAAACGGCCCTTTCTGGGCAACGCCTGCCACGTTCAACTCGGCGATGATTCCAGCATCTTCCGTAGTGCCGCCAGCGACGCCCTTGTCATCAGAACATGCCCAAAGCATAGCCCCGACAATCAGGGTTTCTGCAATTTGGAACCATTTCTTAACCAACCACCTATTCATATTAAACCTTCTCCTCATTCCTAACATTTTTATTTGATTCCGAAACCACTTCCGCATTTTCGTTGCGGTCAGAGCGATTATCAATTCGTTCGCTCAGCGGGAACAACTGCAAATTCAGGCGGTACACCTGTTCTGTCTCATCGTCCTCACTCGCAATCGCCACAATACGACGGCGAAAATCCGCGATTTCTTTCCTGATTTTTTCGTATGCACGGCGCGTAAGCCCCATGGTAAGCCCCGACATGTCACGTTCCGAAAGCGGCAAGTCCAAAGCCTTCACCGCAAATTCCCCCATTTCACGTTGCATATCGCGAGCCGCCACAGGCACTGCATCGACCGACCCCATCGATAACGACTTGTCCGTCTGTTCGTAGTTTCCGCTCTTGTCCTTCTTCAAGAGCTTAGCGCGTACCAAAAAGTCAAGCGTCTCGGAGACCTCCGCCGCAGAAATCTGCGGCTTGCACTTGCGAGCCATTTCAAGAGGCTTGGCACCAGGCATATGCGGAGCAATTTCGCGCAGCACCGGATTTTTCCACGACTTGAAATAATCGAATTCCTCGTTCCCGAGCACACGCACCTTGTGGGCATGCGCGAGCGCACAGCGTTCTTCGAACGCGGCTCGTCTCGCCTTGTCATCTTTCGCATGCGCATACGAAACCATCAGAACAAAGTACGTCTGTTCGAACCCGGCAAGCCCCATCGCCGCAGCAACGGACCCTGCCGACCCTACACTCAGATTCTTTTTGCCCTCGCAAACGTACTTCAAATACACAGCCGACGAAAATCCCGCATCGCGGGCAAACTCGCGCCACGTAAAAGCCGAGCTGCGCTTGCGTTCATCGTAGTAATCCTGGATGAACTTGCGGTAGTCTGTGTATTCTACAATCTCCTTCATGTGTACAAATATAGACATTTCCGCAGTTTTCGGAATACAAAAATAGCGTTTTTAGCCAAATTTTACCATATTTACAGAAATTACATAATTTTCAGCAATTCAGAACACAAAGTCCGTATTCCAGGAATACAATATTCAACCTATTGACTTTCCAATTAACTTTTGGTATATTACTAAAAGTTAATTGAGGTTATTATGGAAAACCCGTTCTCTCTAGAGCCTTACACAACAAAAGAGAATTTCTGCGATCGAGAACAAGAACTCAAGGACATTATCTCCTTTTTAACCAATGGTTCAAACGTCACATTAATTTCTCCAAGACGCTACGGCAAGACGGGTCTCATTTTCAGAACATTCGAGGACCTCAAGGAAAAACATTACACTTGCATTTACGCCGACATTTTTTTGGCGCAAAGTCTAGACGATTTTATCAAAATCTTGTCTGAAGCCATCGTCAGCTCCATAGCAAACGAGTCACTGATAAAAAAATTCTTCATTGCGCTCAAGAACGTTCGACCGCTTCTTAGTTATGACTCCATGTCAGGCAGCCCTCAAGTTACATTCACCTTCCAACTAGATGAACAAAAAAAGCTGACTTTAAAATCAATTTTCGACTTTCTCGAAAAACAAGAAAAACAAATTATCCTCGCCATCGACGAATTTCAACAAATCAGAGAATTCAAAGAAAAAATTACCGAAGCCTTACTACGAACATACACTCAGCAAATGCATCATGTAAAATTCATTTTCTGCGGTAGCAAAAAGCATTTGATGGCAGACATGTTTACCAACGCAAAGAAGCCCTTTTACGAAAGCTCCAGAACAATTCACATCGACCGTATCGATTCTGAGAAGTATAAGGAGTTTATTACACATCTATTTCAAAGAGCAGAAAAAAACATTGACGAAGATGCAGTTGATTTTATATTAGATTGGACAAAGCGGCATACCTATTACACTCAGTTTGTATGCAATAGAGTATTTGCAGAATCTTCAAAAAATATATCACTAGAAGATGTCAAAAAAACTATATCCAGCATTTTACGATTTGAAGTCCCAAACTTCATTGAACGCCGCAACCTGATTACCGACAAACAGTGGAAATACCTTATCGCCGTTGCCAAGGAAGGCTCCGTAAAGCAACCAACAGCAAGCGCCTTCTTGATGAAATATGGCATAGGAAGCAGTGCCACCGCTAAAAAGATTCTTTCAACCCTTGTCGAAAAAGAACTATTGCTAGAACAAAGCGATTTAAGCGGCAAATCCTACAGCGTCTATAATGTATTTATGTCCCGCTGGATGGAAACACTATAAAAAGAAGAAATGCCTCCGCCATTCTAGGCGGAGGCTGCTCTCTCTTCTAACAGTTATTTATTCAGGCTTGCTCTTGTAGTAGACGTGGACCTCGAATTCGAGCACGCAGATATACCAAACGGTAAAATCTCCCCTAGCACTAACAGCCCCGTAAGTATACACGCTATACTTGGCCTTCTCCGTTTCTTTCTCATAAATAGTCCGGTGGTACAAACCATCAGCCGATTGCGTACCCCAAATACCACGATAATTATGATACACTGGCACGCTATCCTCCCCCACAAGGGCAAAGCCGTTATCCGCAAAGACCTGCCTAATAGAATCCGCACGCGCTTCCACTTCAGCCCTTCCCAAGGAATCGCAGCCAACAACATCTTTACACGATGGCGACATATCATGCCCTATGGTCCAAACCGACGTCAGGGAATCATCATTCCAAGCCCCATGCTGCATATTGCTTCCATATCCGTCAAGGAAGCGAACCTCTTCGGGTAATTCCGTTTCAAACCGGAGCGAGTTACGGTTTACGCTCGGAATTTCTTCAGCACCATCTTCAAGGATAACGATTTTTAAATCGTACAAATGAGTGCCCAAAAACATGTTGCGTTCCCACCATTTTGTAATGGACACCTTATATACCAGGCCATTCAACTTTCTCTCATAAACATACGCCGAATCCTCATAGACAGTGTCTACAGTATTTACAGAATCACACGCCACTTTGCCCTTATACGCAAACCCTCTTAAAGCAAGGGTATCCGCCAAGACTGCAAGCAGGGAATCTTGATTACTAGAGTAAACCCCGGTATTTTTCTTTACCACAAACCAATCCTTCTGGCTACTGCCCTCGAATTCCAGGTATCCCCTGTATTCGTCAAAGAACCGTTCCAAGAAAGAAACCTCTTTCGGCAATTCCGGGATGGAATCGTACGTGACCGGGCGGGAAGAAGAACTGAACGGATTCACGTAGGAACTCGAGGACTTCGCCTCAGAAGAACTCGACGAAGCAATGCTGGAGGAAGATTTTTCCTTGCCGCTAGACCCTTCGACAGGCTCAAGGCCCTTCGAAGAACTACTCGACTGCGGCGTGACGCTGGAAGAGGACACGCCCTTTTTGCTAGATGACGATTTGGCAGTTTCTTCTTCCGGAATCACCCACCGTCCTTTTTCGCACACGAAGTATTCGTTGTACAGTTTGCTCAGCTTGTTCACATTACGCTTGGTTTCGTTTTCGCGTTTTGCGTTGCAAACACCGAGACCGTAATTATCCCACCAGAAGTCCGTCACGTACTTTTCGAATAAAGGCACGGAATCCGCATATTTCCAGCCCTCAACATTTTTGCGCACATTCGCAAGAGTTCCCTTAAGGTCTACATCGCAAGCCCAATCCGCAATTGCGGTTTTGGCATCGGCATCATCCCAGCTGCCGCCTTCCGCAAGCGCAATGCTGAACTTGCCCATGCGTTCGGTAAGCCCCGCCACATCGACATCACTCTGCATGAGCACGCTGATGGCAAGGAGTGCTGCGTTCCCGTCGCCCGACTCAAAGATGTTCAAGTCTTCGGATTCTGCAAAGTCGCCCTCGATTCCGAACGTCGCGAGCACTTCCTTTTCGGCCTGTTCCTTCGCTTCGGCAATGGACTTTTTCTTCTCGGTCACGAGGTACATCACGCGCTCGTATTCCAGGTGCGTGAGCAAGTTAATGTTCACCGTTTTGCGGTTGCTCAAATCTGTCAGTGCACGGAGCGTCACCGTACCCGAAGATTTCTTGCCGGTGATTTCATCGCGGTAATAGCCCGATGCTTCAAGAATCGCGTACTGCGATTCAAGATTGATATCCTTGATGGCAAAATCACCCTTATCGCTCTTGATAGAGCCCTTGAAGCTCTTGCCCGTCTGCTTGAGCGTAATGCCATCCAGTTCCTGCACGGTCACCGCAGAGCCCGTGACAAACGGACCCTTCTGCGAAACACCCGCCACTTCCCAGTCCTTGACCGCGACAACTCCTGCATCACCCGAAGAGCCTCCCGCGACATTATCGCCAGTACAGCCCCAGAACAATACTCCAAGCGTAAAAATTGGTAAAATTCGATTCAACATCATATTCACTTATCCTTATTCAAAAATTAACTTATTTGTTCAACCCTAGTCCTTGACGCAACGAACACTCAGTGCATAGTGTTTGTAAAAAGCGTTCTTCTGATTTACTTCATCAGATGTAACTGTAAATGCGTATGAATTCTTTGTAACATTGCCAACCGGATTGCCCAACGACTCTTCTGTCGAGCTCCAAAATGCAGCAGCAACATCAAGACTTTGGTAATTGCCAACATAACGGTTGCCTGCAGGAATTGCCGAAAAACTATAAATGTTCGTAGCATTGGACCATTTTTCATACCCTTTAGCTTGAATCACAGACGGAATCTCACCCACAGATTCATATAATGTTCCCCATTCTGTCGATGTCGGGAGATGCCATCCATCAGGGCAAACGCCTCTCACAACATTATTAAAGGATGAATACGACGATTCGTAACCACACCCCATGCAGTTTTGGCTGAACAAGGCAAGACTATCAACCGCAGCGGCCCAAGTATACAAACGGCCATACTTTTCGCAATATTCAAGAGAATCATTGTAACAGAAGCTAGAGGAATCCAAACCATCCGACGATTTATAAGCGTAATTCAAGTTTTCTGCCATCCAAATCTGATTACCGATTTTCAAAGTTTTGTAAGTTTGACCATCACGTTCGTCAGTCAACGTTCCTGCACTAATCGACGCAGCCCCTTTAATGCAGCGAACAGCTTGACCTCCAATAACATTATCACCACCCATGAGAGCCTCATCCGTTGTACGATGAAGTCCCATACCATAAGCACTAGTAGTACCAACAAAGTAAGAACTCCAAAAGAAAGCATAATCACCCCCATCAAAAAAGTCTTTGTTATACGCAACCCAGCGACCAGAAGGTAATGCCGAGAATCCATAAACATCATCGCCATTTCCACTTTCGTCTTTAAAGTCATTCCATCCACTCGTCGCCTTAAGCGCTTTCCCAGCAGATGATGAATCACCCGTTTCGGCAATCAAGATTTCCCATTCTTCCTTGCGAGGCAAATGCCAACCATCGGGGCAAATACCTTGAAAAACATCATCTCCCAAACGGCAATACGAATTATCCGCATGAACGCCGCAATCTCTTGGATTCAATGAATCCGTAGCCAAGGCAACCGAGTCCATCGCCGCCGTCCATGTGTAAAGTCGGCCGTACTTATCGCAATATTCCGAAGAATCCTTGTAGCACCAACTTTTACCTTTTAAACTCGGCGTTTTAACGCTGTCGGCATAGTTCAAATTCTGCGCCATCCACAATTGATTTCCAATTTTCACCGTTTTATAAACTTGTCCATCACGGGAGTCGACAATAGAATCGTATTTGATTTTGGGATTCAAGTAAGAGTCCCTTGTACTGTCACTAGCCCCGGTTGATGAGCCAGTCGAATCATCACTAGAACTCTTAACAGCAGAAATAATCGATTCAAATGCAGGAACTTCATCAACGTAGCCCCAGCTTTCGATGTTTTTGCGAATAGAGTCAAGCGTTCCATTTGCCGCAGCAGAAGTAGCCCAATCCACCATTTCCGCTTTTGAGCCCTCATCAAGCGAGCCGTTCTTTGCAATTGTAGCAGAGTATTCATCCAGACGTTCTGCAATATTTGCATCGCCAGCGTTCGCCAGCATCATCACGCTTACCGCCAAGAGAGCAGCATTGTCGTCACCCTTCTCAAAGATGTTCAGGTCTTCAAACTTTGAGGATTCCCCCTCGATATTAAACGCAGCAAGCACTTCTTTTTCGGCTTGTTTTTTCACATCGGCAAAAGACATTTCTTTGCCAGCCGCAAGGTTCATCACGCGCCCATATTCCAAACTTGTGAGGACGTTAACGTTCACGCTATTACGATCCTTGAGATTTGTCAGCGTACGCAACGTCAACTTTTCTGAAGACTTTTCGCCAGTCACTTCGTTTAGGTAATAGCCCGTCACTTCAAACAATGCGCATGTAGAGGAAAGCGTCACATCGTCAAAAGTAAATTCGCCCTTGTCACTCTTGACAGTTTCTTCAAAGAATTCGTCTGTAAGCTTGAGTGTTTTGCAGTCCATGCCCTGCACAGTCACAGTGGATCCCTTAATAAACGGTCCCTTCTGCGCCACACCCGCCACATCCAAGTCCTTGATGGCGACGATGCCTGCATCTCCCGAAGCGCCACCAGCGACACCCTTGTCATCAGAACTGGAACATGCTGCTAAGAACGTCATAGAAGCAAGCGCACAAATTGACACCAGACGCGTTCTTAAATTGCGATTCATCACTCTCCTCATTTCATTTCTCCCTTTTTATTCGTCTTCTCGTTTTTAGATCCCAGCCATTCACTCAACGGGAACAATTGCACATTCAGGCGGTAGACCTGTTCCGTTTCGTCTTCCTCCGTCGCAATCGCCACCACGCGACGGTAATAATCTTCGGTCTCTTTCTTGATGCGTTCGTACGCACGGCGCGTAAGGCCAAGCGTGTATCCCGACATCATGCGTTCCGCAATCGGCAAGTCAATGGACTTAAGGGCAAATTCACCCATCTGGCGTTGCAAATCGCGTGCCGCCAGCGGCACGGCCTCTATAGGCGCCATCTTGATTGCCTTATCCGTCTGGTGGTAATTGCCGTCGCGGTCCTTTTTCAAAAGCTTCGCCTTTACCAAAAAATCGAGCGTCTCGGAAACCTCTGCCGCCGAAATCTTCGGTTTGCAGGCATGGGCAATTTCCAACGGCTTTGCGCCAGGCATGTGCGGAGCAAGTTCACGCAGCACCGGATTTTTCCACGACTTAAAATAATTGAATTCATCGCTCCCCAGCACACGCACTTTGTGTGCATTTGCAAGTGCATAGCGTTCCTCGAACGCAGCCTTTTTAGCCTCGTTGCTTTTTGCATGCGCATACGACACCATCAAGATAAAGTAATCGTACTCGAAACCGACCAGCCCCATCGCGGTCGCCACCGAGCCCGCCGACGCGATACTCAGATTCTTTTTCCCCTCGCACACATACTTCAGGTACACATCCGACGAGAAACCCGCCTTCTGGGCAAACGCGTGCCACGAAAACGCGGAACAGCGCTTGCGTTCATCGTAGTAGTCCTGGATGAACTTGCGATAATCTGTATATTCAACGATTTCCTTCATGTCTACAAATATACCTTTTCCAGCACTTTTAGAACATAAAATTGGCGTTTTTAGCCAAATTTTACCATTTTTCGCCAAAATTTTAAAAATTTCAATATTCTAGAACATGGTTGTATGTTCTGAGAACATGAAAAATCCCCGCGGCATATTGGCCGCGGGGAATTTTTCTTTACTTAAAAGTTTTATTTACTCATCCTTCACGCAACGGACACTTTGTCCATAAGTTTTTGAGCCTTGGTACAAATAGAATTTGGTATAAATGTTGTTTATATTCGAATACTGGGCTTCATACGCATCCTCTTCTTCGGAGGTCCAATAATAGACATTAGAACCAATGTTACTCCAATTAGTTGCAGAGATTCGTCTTCCAGTCGGGAGTGCCGTAAATCCATAAGCATCCACGCCGTTATTGTCTTCCGTTCCGGCATAATCCCATCCGGTCAAAGCCTTGAGGGTATCACCGGCCACGCCAGCATTCCCTAAGTACACGCTCAACCAGCCCCAATCATCACGGACCGGCAAGTGCCAACCGTCAGGACAAATTCCCTGTATCTGACGATTGCCAAGCTCGCAAGTTTTGCCATAACCGCAATCCAGCGGTTCCTTTGAATCATTCGCCAAAGCGACCGAGTCAATCGCCGCAGCCCAAGTGTAATAGCGACCGCTCACCTCGCAATATTTCGTGGTATCGTGGTAGCACCAGCTATTACCCTTCAAACTCGGCGTCTTCACGCTATCGGCGTAGTTCAAGTTCTCCGCCATCCACACCTTTGAATAATCCTTTTCTTTCACTTCGATTTTCACAACTTTATACACACGCTTATCGCGAGGGTCAACCATTGAGTCGTATTTGATATTCGGATTAAAACGCAATTCCTTAGGCACGTCCCAGCTCCATTCTTTCGTCACAACATAGCTACTGCTAGACACAGCCGCACTGCTACTCGATTTTGCAGAACTGCTGCTAGACTTCGTTTCGCCAACACTAGAACTTGAAGAAGATTTAATCGCTGCAGTCGAAGGATCACCCTTGATGCAACGTACACTCTGTCCATATTTTTTTGAACCTTGGAACAAATAGAATTTAGTATAAATGTTGTTTATATTCGAATATTGCGCTTCATACGTACCATCCTCTTCGGAACTCCAATAATAAACATTAGAACCAACATTGCTCCAGCTAGATGTAGAAACCATCCTTCCGGTCGGAAGCGCCGCAAATCCATAGGCATCTACGCCGTTATTGTCAGCCGTTCCGGCGTAATCCCAGCCAGTCAGCGCCTTGAGGCTATCTCCGGCCACGCCAGCGTTCCCCAGAGCTACGCTCAACAATCCCCATTCATGGAGCGTCGGCAAATGCCAGCCGTCAGGGCAAATTCCCTGCACTCCGCGATTAATTCCACACGTCTTGCCATAACCGCAATTCAGCGGATTCTTTGAATCGTTTGCCAAAGCCACAGAGTCTATCGCCGCCGCCCAAGTGTAATAGCGACCGCTTACCTTACAATTTTTCTCATCATTATTGTAGCACCAGTTTTGGCCTTTCAAGCTCGGCGTCTTGACGCTATCGGCATAGTTCAGGTTTTCGGCCATCCACACCTGCGAATAATCATGCTCCTTCACTTCGATTTTTACAACTTTGTACACTTGCTTGTCGCGCGGGTCGATTATCGAGTCGTACTTGATATTCGGATTAAAGCGAGCTTCCTTCGACACATCCCAGCTCCACCCATCTGTCTTGACGCTGTCGCTATTTTTTTCCTTTGAAACATTAGTAGCAAACGCATCGACCGCCGTTTCAAAATCGGGAACTTCATTTGCGAATCCCCAATTTTCCATATTCTTACGAATGGAATCCATCACGGCTTTAGCCACGGCATTCGCAATCCAGTCGGTAATCGCTTTTTTCGTATCATCATCGTTCCACTTGCCGCTTTCTGCAAAGGAATCATTGAATTTATCCAGACGTTTCGCAAGCGTTTTCACATCGGCATCGCCTTGCATCAACACGCTTATAGCAAGGAGCGTCGCATCCGCATCGCTTGTTCCAAAAATATCCAAATCTTCAAATTCGGCCGATTCACCAGCCATCCCGAATGCGGCAAGCACTTCCCTTTCAGCCAATTCCTTAGCCTCGTCGAAAGTCTTGCCCTTTTCAGTCACATAGTACATCACGCGCTCGTATTCCAAGTTCGTAAGCAAGTTGACATTCACATGCGTACGATCCTTAAGATTCGTTAACGCACGGAGCGTCATTTTATCCGAGACTTTTTTCCCCGTCATTTCGCTACGGTATTCGCCTGTCACTTCAACAACAGCACAAGCCGTAGACAAGTTCACCTTTTCAACAACAAATTCACCCATGTTATTTTTGACTTCACCCTCAAAAACTTCATCCGTGAATTCCATTGTCTTGCAGTCGATTCCCTGCACCGTCACCGCGGAGCCCTTCACGAACGGGCCCTTTTGGGAAACGCCTGCAATATCCAAGTTCTTGATGGCGTAAAGGCCTTCGCTCTGTTCGTCCGTACCGGCCGTCTTATCACCAGAACAAGCCCAAAAAGACGTCCCAAATACAAGAGCCGCCAAAAGATTCCATTTTGTCATTGTTTTAGTGAGCATAATTCTAGTCACTCCCCTCTATTTTTTGATAACACATCCATATCGCCATATTCAATCTTTTCCGTCAGCGGGAAAAGTTGCATATTCAAGCGGCAAACTTTTTCAATCTTTTTGTCGGCAGAAACAATCGACACAATGCGCTTGCGGAACGCCGCAATTTCATCCACAACCTTCTTGTAGCTTTCGGCTGTCATGCCCATCGTGATGCCGCTAAAGTGGCGTTCCGAAATAGGCAATTTATCCAAAGCGTCAAGCGCAAACTCGCCCATCTGGCGCAACAGCGAATGCACCGCCACGGCCACCACATTCAAATTTCCCGTCGAAAGCGAAGTACTCGTCTGGTGATAATTCCCTTTGATATCGCGAGTCAAAAGCCCAGCCTTGAGCAAAAAGCGCAAGCTATCACTGACATCCGCAGCAGAAATCGCAGGCTTGCACACTTTGGCAATTTCGTTCGGCTTTGCGCCCGGCATAGCCACAGCCAATTCACGAACAACAGAATGCTTCCAAGTCTCGTAGTAAGTGTACATCTCGCTGCCGAGAATTTTCACGCGATTCGCTTCACCAAGCGCCTGCATTTCCTCAAAGCACTTCTTCTTTTCCTGTTCCGTCTTTGCTCCCTCATAACGTACCAGCAAAACGAAGTAATCCAATTCATAGCCAAGCAAGCCCATTGCAAGTGCAGTCTTTTTCGCTCCTTCTTCGCGAAGACGCGTCTTGCCATCACATACAAGTTTCAGGTACGAACCCGACGCAAATCCAGCCACCTTCGCAAATTCTCGCCACGTAAACGCAGAACAACGCTTGCGTTCCTTGTAGTAATCGAGAATATACTCGCGATAGTTTTTGTATTCTGTAACCGTTTTCATGATATTAAAAATAGAAACACTGGATTAAGCATGCAATAGCATTTAATATTTTTTCAAAAACAAAAATGGCGATTTTAAGCATATTTCAGCACTTTTCAAAAGATATTAAAGAAAATTCAAAAACATAAAACAAAAATTGAATTCTATAGAACAAAAAAAATCCCCCGGCAAAAGCCGAGGGAATTTAAAGTTTTCATTTCGTCATCCTGAACAACGTGAAGGATCCAGTAAAATCTTGGGATTGCTTCGCGCTGCTCGCAATGACGAATCAGTAAACTAGCTCAAGCGGCTGATCATGTAACCAGCGCAAACTGCCGTACCAATCACGCCAGAGACGTTCGGGCCCATAGCGTGCATGAGGAGGAAGTTCTGCGGGTCATACTTGGCACCTTCAACCTGAGAAACACGGGCAGCCATCGGCACAGCGGAAACGCCTGCGGAACCGATAAGCGGGTTCACCGGGTTCTTCGGAGAGCACTTGTTCATGATCTTTGCGAGGAGCAAACCGCCGAAAGTGGAGAAGCCAAAGGCAACCACACCCATAGCGATGATCATGAGAGTCTGCGGCTTGAGGAAGATGTCAGCAGACATCGTGAGACCCACGGACGTGCCGAGGAAGATCGTCACAATGTTCATGAGTTCGTTCGAAGAAGTCTTCACGAGGCGTTCAACGACACCAGCTTCCTTGAAGATGTTGCCCATCATAAGCATGATGATAAGGGCAGAGGCATCCGGCACGACGAGCACGCAAACGATCATCACCATCACGGCAAACACGATGCGTTCGGCCTTGGAAACCTGGCGGAGAGCCTTCATGCGAATCTTGCGTTCAGCGTCGTTCGTCATAGCGCGCATGATAGGCGGCTGAATGAGCGGCACGAGAGCCATGTAGGTGTAAGCAGCAACGGCGATGGGGCCGATGAGGTGCTTAGCAAGCTTGTTCGCAGTGAAGATGGACGTCGGACCGTCAGCACCACCGATGATACCGATGGAAGCTGCTTCACCGAGCGTAAAGCCACCGAGAGCGACAGCTGCAAACATGGTCATGAACACGCCAAACTGTGCGCCACCACCAAGGATGAGCGTACGCGGATTAGCGATAAGCGGTCCAAAGTCCGTCATGGCACCCACGCCCAAGAAGATGATGGGCGGGAAGAGTTCCAGATGGATACCCTGGCTGATGTAGTAGTAGAGACCGCCAGTCGGGCTGAACATACCTTCGATGCTCCAGCCACCGTCGTAGAACGCGACGGACGGGATGTTCACCGCAAGTGCACCGATAGCAATCGGCAAGAGCAGAAGCGGTTCGTATTTTTTGACAATCGCAAGGAACATCAACACGAAGCTCACGATCCACATGATTACCATCGGAACGGTAATCTGCGCGAATCCTGTGCTCGAGGCGAAGTCCGCGACTGAGTTAATAATTCCACTCATTGACTTTTACCTCATTAGGCAATGGTCATCAAGACCTGGCCATCAGTAACAGTGTCGGTTTCCTTGACGGAGATAGAGGTAACCTTGCCTGCGCACGGAGCGACGACCGGGTTTTCCATCTTGAGGGCTTCGATAACAGCCACTTCCTGGTTGGCAGCAACAGTGTCACCAACGTTAACCTTGAGCTTGAACACAGAGCCAGCGAGCGGGCTCTTGACTTCGGTGCCACCAGCGACGGCCGGAGCGGCTGCCGGAGCAGCAGGAGCCGGTGCCGGAGCGGCAACCGGAGCAGCAGGAGCTGCAGCAACTGCGGAATCAAGAACTTCTACTTCGACGTCGTAGGTCTTGCCTTCGAAACTGATACGGACTGTTTTCTTCATTTTTATTTTTCCTGGCTTAAAAGCCTGTTAAGTTTTAAAAGTTGAACCTTACTTGACGATCGTCCAAGCAGGGGAGTTAATGTTTCTGTAAGCGGTCACGCGGCAGGGCTGACCAAGAGCCTGCGTTGCAGCAGCGGTAGCGATCACGAGGAACTGTTCGTTTGTAAGTCCCGGATGTTCTTCGAGGGCGGCAACGGCGGCAATGCCAAGGAACGCCTGGAGCTGCTTGTTGGTGAATCCCGGATGGATGCTCTTTGCATTCGGGTCCCAGTCGCAGTGAGCCGGAGCACGAACCGCAGGAGCCGGAGCGGCAGCAGCGGCAGCGGCCGGAGCAGCCTTCTTAGCAGGAGCCGGAGCCTTGACCTTGTCCAAACCGAGCTTCTTCATGATTGCGCTCATGATAGTGCAGAGGACGAGGAGGCCAATGATCACAGACATCACGACGATGAGGCCTGTTGCCTGGAATTCGACGAGCTTGCCAAGGGTGAACTTCTGGACTTCACCATGGCACTTGCCACCTTCCATCTTGCCCTGGCAGTATTCGCTACCGAGCTTTGCCTTAGCAATCGGGAGCACGGCCGTACCGTTGGCATTTTCAACGGAATCGCGAATATCGCGGGCGCGAACGGACTGTTCGTATGTCTTATAAAGAATGGAATAGCCACCACCGTGAGTTTCCACAATCTGGAAAACAGTAGATTCATCCATCCACTTGAGCTGTTCCTTGATCGGGGCAGCAATGGAGTCCGGCATCAGAGCAATCTGCTCGTCAAAACGGCCAACCTTTGCAGCCTTGGAAGCAGCAGGTTGAGCTACGATTTCAGACGCGAAGGCACCGGAAACCGTTGTCACCGCGGCAAAAAGCATAGCTTTCTTTAGTGTATCATTCATATCGGAATGCGTCCATGTTTAATTAAGTGAACTGTTTGATAAAAATCAACGCGCGTGAATATAGCAATTTTAAAGACTAGTCATTAGTCATTGGTCATTAGTTACTGGCTATAAGCTACATCGTCATTGTGCCGGAAGAAAGACCCTTCACAGGCTCATAACGGAGGGTGCCGTCGGTCCCCAAGATGATCGCCACACCAGCGAGGTAATTGATCCACTGCTTCGTGTCGAAATAGCGGAGATTTGCCTTGCCGTTCGTGCAGAACGCCGTCAGCGGCACAACCATCATGTCGTGGGAAATCCACACGCCTACGCGGTTAACCTTCGCAAAGCGGGGCTTCACAATCTCGGTCATGAATTCTTCGCCACGGGACTGTAACGGATAGTAGGCATCGCTATAGCTTCCTTTATATGCATATTCCGAAGCCACGACCCAGCCACCGCCATTGCCGTTCTTGTACGTTTCAAACTTGTTTTCGTCCTTCACGAACCAGTCACCATCGAGTTCCGGCAACGTGTCGTTACCCATGCTCGTGATGCCCGCACCTGCAGCCACGTTCTCGCAAGTTTCGTAGCTACGCGTGTACGTCGAATTCACAAAGTAAATGCTTTCGCCCTTGAGCTTAGCGCCCACCGACTGCGACTGAGTCTTGCCATTAGCCGTCAAGTGACCGTTTTTACCCGTATCGTCCGTACGTTCCGCATGGCGCAAGATAAAGATGACCTTTTCGCCAGGAGCAAGCTTCTTCATGACTTCCTCGACATCGACAAATTCCTGGATATCATCCGAGGTTGCCGCACGCCAAGACTTTTTGCTCTGTTCGTAAACGTAGAACTTATCGGCATTGATTTTACCGTTCTTGATTTGTCCATCGTAATCGCCAGCGCCAAAGCCAACTGTATCCTTTTCAATATCGGTAGCCACGCGCCAAGCCTTGATGGAGCCATCGCAAATGAAGCGGATACGCGGGCCTTCAGGCTGTTCATAGTAAGAGACAAAGTACTCGCTCTGGCTATTGCCCACATGCTTCACCATTCCATTGGTCATCGCATTGCAAGATTCAAAGCCATGCGTACTCGTCCAGAAATTGCGCACATGCTTTTCGAAGTTCGGCACATCGCCAAGCTTCCAGCTTTCCATGTTCTTGCGGATTTTTTCAAGGCCGCCTTCAGCATCAAGCGTCAAGAGCTTGTCAGCAAGCTTTGCCTTCGAAGAATTGTCTCCCCAGTTGCCATCGCCCTGGATGTCTGCAGCCACAAAGTCCGCAAACTGGAGCATGTCTTTCACCGAGCCAAAGCTCTGCATCATGACTGAAACCGCAAGGAGCGCGGCACTATAATCGTCATCGCCAAATATCGTCAAGTCTTCTGCCGACTTGCTTGTAGACGTTGTCTGAGTACCACGGTTCCATCCGCCAAAGCTAAAGCCACCCGTACTAGAACCGCCAAGGCTAATGCCAAACGAAGAAAGCACATCGCTCAGCGCACGCCCGCTTTGGCTCCCAATTGGCTGGTTGTTGCCCGCATCCTGCACAAGCTTAAGGACTCGCGGAGCCGCCATATGCGTAAGCATGTTCACATTAAACGAATCGCGCTTGGACAAGTCCACGACCGCATTGAGCTTTATAAGCGACGACGAAAGTCCGCCTGTCAACTCGTCTTTATAAAAACCATTCGCTTCCACCCTCACATACGGCGAAACGAGGTTGACACTCCCAAAATCAAACTTTCCATTCGATGAAGTAATGCAGGTCTGATGAGTCCGTTTGGAATCCGCAAGGCGCATCACGCTATCGAGTTCCACAATTTTCACGGAAGTCCCGTAACGGAACGGCCCCTTTTCAGCAAAGCCCGTAACCGTGACACCCGCCCTGCGATAATCCGCCGCATCAACAGAATCTGCAACAGCCACAGATTCTTCCAATTTCAAAGTGCCATCACTGCATGTAACGTCAAACAATTCCTGAACGTTCTTTTCCCAATTCCCTGCAATGCAAAAATAAAGAGCATCCTCGCCAGTAACCATGAAGGATTCTCCTTCATTCGACGAGTTGCAAGCAGGCAATGATTTTGCATCCGCTACAGTGGTCGTATCGACAACTTCAACGGTATCGGGAACATTGGGCTTATCCTTGTTATCCAAGGTATCCTTCTGGTCGGGCTTGTCCTTAGACGGATTTTTACTCGAGGAACTTCCGTTCGAAGAATTTTCCTTTGAATCAGAACTAACCATATCCAAAGACGCCTCGCAATCATCGCCCTCGCACGGCACAGAACCGTAACGGACGGAATCGCAAGACGTCCAGAACAAAAATGATAAAGCTAATATCCAAACCCGCATAGGTTGAATATTAGTAAAATCTAGTTCGCGTACCCAGACTTGAGACCGCGAATAGCGACATAACGGCGATTTCCATCCTTATCGATGATAATCGCAACACCTGCCAGGTAATTAATCCATTTGCCACCATCATATTTCTTGAGTTCAATCTGCAAGTTTGAGCAGTAAGCGACAAGCGGAACCATCAATTTGTCATGCGAACTCAGCAAAACGAACTTTTCTGTCGGGTACTTCTTGACAAGAACATCTTCGATAAGTTCAACGGAACGTTCTGCAAGATCGTAATATGCGGCATCGGCACCTGTAGAATAAGCACCCGTATAGGCATACTTGGAAGTCACTTCCCAGCCACCACCGCATTCATTCTTAGCCTTTTCGACAGCTTCGCTATTCTTAGAATACCAGTCATCGTTCAGCTGCGGGATCGTATCGCGCTTGTCGTAAGATTGTCCACGACCCTTCGCAATGGATTCTACAGTCTGGTGGGCACGCAAGAATTCAGAAGCACCAAGTACAAAGTCTTCCTTAAACTTCGTGAGTCGAGCGCCAACTTCTTCGGACTGCTTTTTACCGTTATCCGTAAGCGTCCCGCCCTTGCTTGTATCATCACCACGTTCAGCATGGCGGAGCACAAAGATGACGCGTTCATCGTCCTTGATACTTTCGTAAACATCCTGGATATCCACAAATTCCTTTGCGTTAGACTCCAAGACAAAATAACGATCTTTTTCAACAGCAGTAGCCTCACGCCATTCCTTCTTTGCTCCATCGTACGTAAAGAATCTGCCCGAGTACGCACCACGACGGACTTCGCCATCTTTGGCGGGCGTTTTATCGCCAATGAAGTCCTTCAAGCTATCCGGGATGAGCTCCCAGCCTTTCTTTTCATCACAGACAAAGCGGTAAAGTGAATGTTTCTGATCGTCATACGATTCTGCATAAAAAAGACTACTAGCCTTATTCTTGACAAAGAATATTTCCCCAGCAGAACTGCCATCGCATTCCGGGAACTCCAATTCCGTCAAGGCGAAGTTCGTGAGGTACTTATCAAAGTTTTTATTCTTAGGGAAACGTTCTTTGACGTATGCGAAAGTGTTTTCATAACCACCAGATATTTTCAATCCAAGTGCATAATCGGCAGCTCTCAAACGAGTCTTTTCGTCATCCCACTTACCATCCTTTGCGACATCGGCAACTATAGACTTAAACGTTCCTACAAAATCGTAATTTTCTAGCAAATCAGAACCAGCAGCAAGCTGCAACAAGACTGTAGCCGCCACGAGAGCAGTCCCAGACTCACTAGCCTTAGAAACATCAATCGTTTCGGTCTGGTCAAAGTCAAGAGATTCCAGGTGGAACATATTCCACACATCTTCAGCAGCCTTGCTCTTTGCCAATTCAAAAGAAAGCTTGTCCTTCCCCGCCAGGAGTACACGAGCACGTTCCGTTTCAAGAGTCGTCAAGAGCCCCAAGTTGAACTTTTCATTCGAGGAAACATCCCCCAGAGCAGAGAACGTAATCGGAAAAGACTTTCCATCGCTAGGACTTGTTAAGGTTACTTCAGCGGAGACCTGAACAAAAGGCTGAACCAAGTTGACTTTCTTGAATTCATAAGCGCCATCCTTGCCTATCTCTGCCGAAAAAACGTTTTTCGTTTCATCGTAGTCATCAGCGGAATCCAGCTCCACCATTTTGACATTTTTGGCACTGGTATAGCTATCCAAACCAACAACACCCAAAACGTTACCATCCCAAACGGAATAGATAACATCGAGGCCATCTTCTACTTCATCATCATCAGAACTACTGGATGAGGATTTCTTATCGCTAACACTGCTCGAAGAAGTTTTTTTAGAAACAGAACTCGAAGAGGACTTTGAATCATCCGCTTCGCTGGACAGTTCCGTATCTTTACCCGATAAATCCGGACTGCTACTAGAATCGTCACCGCACGCCACCAAAAGTGACGTCAGCAAAGCCGAAATCAAAAATTGGGAGCTTAAAGCATGGCCCTGAAAAATTTTCCGAGAAAAAATTCCCATAGAAAAACCCCTTACCTTCAAGTTTTAACACACTTAAACACCCCGTAATCAAAATATAATTATTGCATAAATTAAGCAAGAGCAGATACAAAATAAAGCACCTCAAACAAGGTGCTTTTTAAACAATCTGTACCGACTGTACAAACAAGAATTGGCAAAACTTTTACAGCATCTTGCCAGTATCGAGGAAGCGGGTATGCATTTCAAATGCGCGGGAAAGTGCAAGTGGCAAATGGACACCCTTTGCATGCTTGAGACCGTACTCCAGGACATCCGTAAGTGCATCACGGTAATCCGGATGGGCACAGTTCTTGATAATCAGGCGGGCGCGTTCCTCGACAGGCAAACCGCGAAGGTCTGCAAGTCCCTGTTCCGTCACAAAGATCTGCGTATCGTGATCGGTATGGTCCACATGGCTCACGTAAGGCACAATGCTCGAAATCGCACCGCCCTTTGCCACAGACGGCGTAAGGAAAAATCCGAGAGCGCAATGGCGCGCAAAGTCAGCCGAACCGCCAATGCCGTTCATCATCGCCGAACCGCACACAAGCGAACTATTCACGTTGCCAAAGATATCCGCTTCTAGAGCCGTGTTCATAGAAATCACGCCCAAGCGACGAATCACATCAGGACTGTTACTCACTTCTTGCTGGCGGATAATGAAATGCTTTTTCCATTCCGCGCTATTTTCAACAAACTCTTTCTGTGCTGCCTGCGAAAGCGTCAAAGCCGTTCCAGAAGCAATGCCAAGCTTGCCCTTCTTCAAAAGCGGGAGCACCGCTTCCTGAATCACTTCAGTAAACAAGTCAATTTGTCCCAAGCGGTCATCGTCTGCCATAGCACAAAGCACCGCATTAGCGACCTTGCCCACACCGCTCTGGTACGCAAGTCCCTTCGGGAGCCTGCCATGCGATTCTTCGAACCGGATAAAGTCCAAGATGCGTTCGCCAATGTTTTTAGAGACTTCATCAGGTTCCACAAAAGGAGTCACTTCGTCATACGCTTCGTTTTCGACAATCGCAATGACCTTGTTCGGGTCAATCTGAACAAATTCACCACCCACGCGGTCACCGGCGCTATAAATCGCAAGCGGCCTTGCATGCGGCGGGAGTTCCGGGAGAGCGTTATCATGCATGCCAATGCAACTATCGCCCAAGCGTGTGTTCAGTTCCAAGATGATTTTCGGAGCCATTTCCAGATAGCAAACGGAATTACCGCCCGAAGTCGAGAGGCAAACGCGGCCATCCGGCAAAATCGCAGAAACTTCAATAATCGCAACCGTCGGCGCAGGGACAGCCCCCGTGCGAACAAGGTAACCCATCTTGCCGAGGTGTGCATCAATGTAACGGATACTGCCGTCGTTAATTGCCTTGCGCAAACTCGGATTGGACTGATAAGGCATACGGAGGGACAACGCCTTTGCGCGAGCAAGAGCCCCATCACAACTATCGCCTGTCGAGGCGCCTGCAAACAACGTTACCTTAAATTCCTGACCTGCTTCGTGCAATTTTTCAGCGCGCGCAGCAAGCGCCAAGGGAACCGCTTTGGGGTATCCTGCCAAAGTAAATCCGGAAACCCCGAGAACATCGCCATTACGAATCATATCTGCAGCGCTGGCAGCACTGCATTTCTTAGTTGTAATCCAGGTCATATCGTAGCAAAAAATAGTATTTTTACCGCCGTGAAACATTTTATCAAATACAACGCTATCGGTGTAATGAACACCGCCATTACATTCTTTACAGTCTGGCTTTTGCACGAAGTTTTTGACTGGGACGTGGTTCTTTCAAACTTTTTGGGATTTGTCGCCGGTGGGCTCAACAGCTACATCATGAACCGCATCTGGAATTTCAAGAGCACAAACAAGAAGCGCGCCGAAGTCATAAGATTCATCGTTGTATTTCTCTGCTCGTATCTCGTAAACTTGGTAGTCCTCAAAGGGTGCATTTACGTGCTCGAAAACGCCGCCTGGTGCGCCAGCTTCACAGAATTCGTTTCAAAGTTCATGAAGCCGACGACATTCGCAAGCTTCGTCGCCAACGTCGTCTACGTGCTTGTCAGCTTCACGCTCTATAAGAAGTGGGTATTTAAGAAGTAGTAGGCAGTAGGAAGTAGGAAGTTAGAAGTGATTAGTGTTTAAGGATTGTCATCCTGAGCGACCCCAATAGGGGGAGTCGAAGGATCCAGTTATTTTGGGCTAGCAGAATTTAAAGTTTAGTTACTGAGCGACATAGCCGCAGTTACTAGTTATTAGAATTTAGAAAGGCGCATGGATTATCCGTGCGCTTTTTTTTGCGCTGTTTCTTCAATTACGCCGCACATTCACTGCAACTAATAACATTCAGCATATACAAAAAGGGCGCCCTTGCGGACGCCCCTTTTTAGTTCTCAGTTAAGATCGAAGATTACTTTTCGAACGGAACGAGTTCAACACGGCGGTTGAGCTTGCGGCCCTTCTTCGTCTTGTTATCAGCGATCGGCTTGTCAGAACCGTAACCGACTGCGCGGAGACGTTCGCTGTCAATGCCCTTCTTGACGAGGTACTTGACAACAGCCTGTGCACGCTGTTCGGAGATCTTCTTGTTCTTTTCTTCCTTACCAGTGTCATCAGTGTGGCCCTGGATTTCGAGGTTGACAGCCGGGAGCTTCTTGAGCAACTTAGCGATGTTGTTCAAGGTCTTGTTGCTGCTTGCAGTGAGCTTAGCAGAACCGGACTTGAACTGGATACCCTTCTTGAGCTTGTCGAGATCCTGGTTCTTGTTCGGGCAGCCGTTCTTATCAACTGCAACGCCGACGAGGGTGTTCGGGCACTTGTCGAGGTGATCGGCAACGCCATCCTTGTCAGAGTCAACCGGGCAACCAACTTCGTCAACAGAGACGCCAGCCGGAGTGTTCGGGCACTTGTCGAGAGCGTCAACAATGCCGTCCTTATCGGTATCCGGGCTGCAACCATCAGCGTTAACCGGGAGACCAGCCGGAGTGCTCGGGCACTTGTCGAGGTAGTCAGCTACGCCGTCATTGTCAGAGTCAACCGGGCAGCCCTTGCCGTCAACAGCAATGCCAGACTGAGTATTCGGGCACTGGTCGAGGTAGTCAGCAACGCCATCCTTATCAGAGTCGATCGGGCAGCCGTTAGCATCGATAGTAGCGCCAGCCGGGGTGCTCGGGCACTTGTCGAGGTAATCAGCAACGCCATCCTTATCAGAGTCAACCGGGCAGCCAGCAGCGTCAACAACAACGCCAGCCGGAGTTTCAGCGCACTGGTCAATGCCATCAGCAACACCGTCATTGTCGGAGTCAACCGGGCAGCCAGCAACGTCAACAACAGCACCAGCCGGAGTTTCAGCGCACTGGTCGAGACCGTCGAAGACACCGTCATTGTCGCCATCAACCGGGCAGCCGTTAGCGTCAACAACAGCACCAGCCGGAGTGCCTGCGCACTGGTCAATGTTGTTTGCTACGCCATCGTTATCTTCGTCAGCACCACGGACGTTACCGAAGCGCCAGACGATAGCGGCAGAACCTGCATAGCGCGGAGTCGGGGTGTAACCGTACTGAACCTTCTTGCCGTTCTTATCAGTGTAGTAGAGCTGATAGAGTTCGGCACTGTGCATTTCGTCCTTGTACTTCCAAGTGAAGTTGGAGAGAGCACGGATACCCACATCGAGACCGAGGGCGATGTCGACGTTGGCCGGGAGGTGGAAACGGAAGCCCGGAGTAAGAGTGAACGGATCGTAACCCGGGTCACGCGGATAAGAACCCTTTTCGACGCGGAATTCACCGTTTGCTTCAACGAAGAAGTCCATCCAGTCAGTCGGGAGGAAGTTGATGCCACCACCGTAGACGAGAGTGTTGGAACCCTTCGTCACAGTACCGACGAAACCGACGTTACCGTTGAAGCGGAGCGGAGCGCCAACCTTCTGGAGGTCGAGAGTGAGGATCAATTCACCGCCGAAAGCCATGTTGCGGAGGCCGTACGGATGGGTTTCACCACCGTTGGCATGCAAATACCAGGCATGACGCGGACGAACACCGACGGACTTGTCGCCAGTCGGGAAGTAGAACTGAGCAGCAACTGCAGCATTGAAAATGCCATCAGTCATTTCGTCGAGCGGAAGCTTTGCCTTTGCCCAGAATTCGAGGTCACCACGGCTAGCCTTCCACATGTCGCCTTCACCGACCTTGTGAGCATTGGCATGGTCGTAGTAGAGCGGAAGCACGAGGCCGAGGTCCAAGAACTCGGTTGCACCACCAGCAACGCTGACATAACCCGTAAGGCTACCATCATTGCCGTGGAACGTATCGGACTTGCCACCCTTAGAGAACTGGCCACCGCGGGAGAGGGACCAAGAATCGTAAGAAACCTGGCCACCGACACCGACAGCAAAGCCACCCTGACCGAGTGTTTGAGCAGTTTTCTGATTAAGACCATCAGCACCGCCCATCTGGCCGGACTGCGCGAAAGCGAAGGTACCAGCCAAGAGAGACATTGCGACTATTTTTTTCATCTATTCTCCTTGTTATTGGTTAATATTTCTTGTGATAGCCATAATAGCCATAACTACCATAGCCATACCCCGCATGACGTTCACACTTGTTGAAGACGAAAGCCTTCGGCAATGGTGTTTCCGTACTGCGATCAAAAGTATTCAAGGCATCTTGGATGCTTTCAATTGTATGAGCTGCATGCTTCAAGACACACAACAGGTAATCCGCATGCTTTTCGACAAGCAATGCGTCACTGCACTGGAATACCGGAGGAGTATCCAGAACAATCAAATCATACTTGTCCCTGAACGAATCAAGGAAAGCGCTAAATCTAGAGCTGTTCAAAAGTCCACCCGGATTGACAACGCGGGCGCCTGAACCAAGGACATGGAAGTTGTCGGTCACCTTAACCACATATTCATCCGTGTAGTTTTCCTTTTCCAGCATTTCGCACAAACCCTTCTGGGTGTGCTTAAAGAAATGACCACGACGAAGATCCATGTCAACAAGCAAAACCTTCTTACCGGACATGGCAAAGGATGCCGCCAAGTTTGTAGAAACAAAAGACTTACCGACGCCCTGCACAAGACCAGACACCATCAAAATTTTCTTGCCATCAGAGAAGACGGAAAATTCAAGAGCCGTACGGAGGGCGCGAACACCTTCCGCAAACGGATCATCCGGATTCGTCGACACACAAGGCTTTGTAACATCGTTCTGCGTCCTTCCATCGAGCATCGGGAGCTTTCCATAAACGCCAATGCCTGTCGCCTGTTCCACTTCGCTACTGCTGCAAACGCCATTCGAAAGAATGCGACGGATATAGACAATGAAGCAACCCAAAAGCAAGAATGCAAAGACAACACCCACGAACACGAGCTTGCGCTTCGGCTTGCTCGGTTTGAGCGGAACGTATGCCTGGTCCACGATACGGACGTTACCAACTTCGCCCGCCTGCACCACTCGCAACTGCTGGATGTTGTTCAACAAATTCGTGTAGAGCTTGTTGTTGACTTCAACTTCTTCCTGCAAAGAAAGGACTTCCTGCTGCACTACCGGCAAGCTTGCGGCAGAACGTTGCTGCTTTGCAATTTCGCGACGAAGCTTGGACTGCTGTTCTTCAATCGTTCGCACCGTCGGGTGTTCAGCACGGAACAAGCGCAAGGCTTCTTGCTTCTTTTGTTCAAGTTCAAGCAAACGCTGCTGCAAGGAAACATCCTTTTCCAAGTGAACTCTTGTTTCACCCGTAAGGTCGATCGTTCCATTGGCATGGCGGAAAGACGTCAACTTCTGTTCTGCAGAATCAAGTTTCGCCTTGACACCCGGCAACTGTTCTTCAAGGAACATCAAAGTCTTCTTGGCTTCGGCACTGCGCATTTCGATGTTCTGCTTCAAGTACGTATTCGCAATAGTGTTCAAAATAGCAGCAACACGGTCGGCATAACGATCTTCAAGCGACACACGAATAATACCGGAATTCTTACCTTCCTCAGAAATACCAAGCCCACTGAGGAGATTATTTACAGCAATCTGCGGATGAACAGCAACAAGCAAGAACGTCTGACCAACAGTAGCGGTCATGGACTTAACACAAATGACTAAAGTATCACCCGCAAACGGCTTACGGTAAGTTTCGCCAACCTTACCAGACAGCACGACCTCGTCCTCTAGTCCGAGCACTTCGTACGCACTAGAATCAGCAGTGACACGAGCGATAAACTTTCCGTCAGCTTCTTCAAATGCGCGCGGGATACTCAAAAGTTCAATATCCATGCGGCCTTCTTTATGCAGAAGGCGATCCTTCTTATTCAGCGGAATGGCGGAATAACAAAGCCTTTCGTCCTGAACAACCTGGTCAAGAACGCCACGGCTCTTGATAAGTTCCATTTCAGCTGCAGACGGAGTAGAGACATCTAGCAAGGCGCCCATTTCACCAAGAGCAAGTCCTTGCTTATTGCCTTTTACATTTACCTGAAGAAGAATGTCACTTTTATACGCCGGGCGGATCCACATCGAAACAAGACCGCCAAAAACAACGCCCAAGAACAAGAAAATGAGCAAGAATTTCCACTTGCCTTTCAAATACACCAATATCTCAAGAATATCGATTTCGTCATCTGCTGACGCATTCGAAACATTCTGAGTCATCTTCTCATTCATTAAAAATCTCCAAGGACGCAAGAACCAACCACCAAGCGTGGTCCAATTCGGAATATAAAATAAAAAAAAAATTAACGTTTAAGTCCAGCAACATAGTAATCGCATGATTTTTCGATGTTTTTTAGAGTTTACTCACATTCTAAATGCTCAAAAATCAACAACTTACGATGTAGAGGCAATGTAAAGGCAACCAAATCAACAGGTTAGAGCATCTAAAGAATCGAGAAAAAGGTCTTTATGCAAACTTCTAAACCGATACTTTCTGTCCAAAATTTGCGTCGTGATTTTAAAATGGGCGACGAAATCGTACACGCATTGCGTGGAGTCAATTTTGACATCTACCCCGGTGAATTCGTTACCATCATGGGCACATCCGGTTCCGGCAAGTCTACCATGTTGAACATTCTAGGATGCATGGACCGACCGACTTCAGGACACTATATATTAGATGGGCAACATACCGAGACATTGAAGCGCGACGCGCTCGCCCGCATCCGGAGCCAGAAGCTCGGGTTCGTTTTCCAGAGCTACAACCTGCTCAGCCGCACGACCGCCATCGAAAACGTAGAACTCCCCCTATTATATAATTCAAAGATTTCCGCCGAGGAACGCCGCCACCGCGCTATCGAAGCGTTAAAGATGGTCGGACTCGAAAGCCGCATGAACCACTTGCCAAACCAGCTCTCGGGCGGTCAGCAGCAGCGCGTGGCTATTGCACGCGCCCTTGTGAACGACCCCGTCATCATTCTTGCAGACGAAGCGACCGGCAACCTCGACACCCGCACGAGCTACGAAATCATGATGATATTCCAGGAGCTACACAGCCAGGGAAAAACCATCGCCTTCGTGACACATGAACCCGACATCGCCACTTTCAGCGGGCGCACCATTACCCTCCGCGACGGATTACTGAAAAAAGATGTCATCAACGAAAACGTGCAAAACGCAAAAGTTGCATTTGAAATGCTCCCGCCACCAGAAACATTTGAAGACGATGATGAAGGAGAAGTGGAATGAATCCGTTTACCTTAGCTAAGATCGCTCTCCGCGCATTGCTCCGTAACCGCATGCGCACATTCCTCTCCGTACTCGGCATCGTCATCGGCGTTGCGGCCGTCATTACCATGGTCGCCATGGGCGAAGGATCCAAGAAATCCATCAAGGAACAGATGACCGCGATGGGTACAAATGCCATCACCATCATGCCTAACCAAAGCCGCCGAGGCGGTGTCCAGACAGAATCAACCGAAACGCTTGAAGAAGAAGACGTCATCGCCATCCGCGAAAACGCAACTTACATCAACGGCGTATCTCCCATGGTCACCGTTGGCGGTCAAGCTATAGTCGGAAACAATAACTCACCCACGACACTCTCCGGCGTTTCTGCAGACTACCTCAAAATCCGCAACTACGAAATCGCCGACGGCGTGATGTTCGACGATGAAACGGACCGCATGTCAAAAGTTTGCGTTATCGGACAGACCGTCGTCAAAAACCTTTTCCCGGACGCAGACCCCATCGGCAAGACCATCCGTTACAAGAGCATTCCGCTTAAAGTCATCGGCACATTAAAAGCTAAAGGCTCTGGCGATTTCGGGCAAGACCAGGACGACGTGATTTTCACTCCGTACCAGACGGTAATGAGGAGATTCTCCGCCACGACAAGCATCCGTCAAATTTACGCGAACTCCATCGGAGAAGGCTACGCCGCAAAAGCGACCGAAGAAATCATGACCATTCTAAAGGAACGCCGCAACTGGACAAAACCGACCGACCCGTTCCGCGTATTCACGCAAGAAGAAATGATCCAGATGGTCACAAGCACCTCCGATATGCTCTCGCTCGTGTTGACCGCCATTGCAGGAATTAGTTTGTTTATTGGCGGTATCGGCATCATGAATATCATGTACGTGTCAGTCACAGAACGCACAAAGGAAATCGGCCTTCGCATGGCTATCGGCGCCCGCGGTCGCGACATCCTTTTACAGTTTTTGTTCGAATCCGTGATTATCAGCTTGCTCGGTGGAGCGATCGGAATCGCTCTCGGCATAGCCGCTTCAGAAACTGTAAAGATTGCGATGAACTGGCCCATGAGCGTTTCCGTCACAAGCGTCATCGTGAGCTTTGGCGTATGCTTTGCCACAGGCGTATTCTTTGGTTGGTACCCCGCCCGCAAGGCAAGTAGGCTTGACCCGATTGAAGCGCTCAGGTTTGAGTAAAAAAAATGAAGAATGAAAAATGAAGAATGAAAAAAAATATTATTCACTTTTCACTTTTAATTTTTAATTTAATACCATGAGTTTCCTTGAATTTTTAAAACCGATGCCGGTCGTGGGCATTCTCCGCGACATTCCTCAGGGCGCCGAAGAAGCGTGTGTGAACGCGTCTGCAAAGTGCGGGCTCAAGGCGATTGAGGTCACGATGAACACCGCAGCAGCAACCGAAATTATCGCAAAGCTCAAGTCGATTGCAAAGCCGCTTGGAATCAAGGTCGGCGCAGGTACGGTCCGTCACGGGAGCGATGTAGAAAAAGCAATTTCTGCAGGTGCAGAATTCATCGTCACGCCGAACACGCGTCACGAAGTCATTCGACTTTCGAATACGGCTGGCATCCCGATTATCCCGGGAGCACTCACGCCGACCGAAGTGCAGAAGGCTTACGACCTGGGCGCAACCGCCATCAAGATTTTCCCGGTGAACTGCGTAGGCGGCCCGGAATACATCAAGGCATTGCGTGGTCCGTTCCGCGACATTCCGTTGATGGCATGCGGTGGCGTGAATGCAGAGAATGCAGCAAGCTACCTCAAGGCTAGCGCGAACTTGCTTTCTTTTGGCGGGAGCATCTTCAATGCAGAACTGATGAAGGCTGGCGACTGGACGACCATCGAAGCAAGGATGCAGAAGCTGTTGGCTGCCGTTAAAGCAGCGATTGCATAACTAGTCCAGTGAGACAATTTTGAATAATGCGAAAACGCCGCGGTTTTTTCCGCGGCTTTTCTTTTTGCGGCTTTGCCGCCATACTTAAACTAGCAACTATTAACTAATCACCAGTTACTAACCGCGTTCCGCGCGCATCTTGCGTTTGCACTCGTACATGGAAGCATCCGCACTGCGAAGCATCTCGTCCATGTCCTTGTAATCCTCAGCTGAGCTTGCAGTTCCATACGCAAAGGCTACCGTCTGATCTACAATCGTAAGCGACTTCACCGCCTCTTGCATTCTCTCGGCACAGACAAACGCACCCTTCAAATCGGTATCCGGGCAAATAACCATGAACTCGTCACCGCCCATGCGGAATAGCATATCCGATTCGCGAAGCAGCTTGTTGCAAGCGTTCACGACAGAACGGAGTAACAGGTCGCCAGCCAAGTGACCATGCTGGTCATTGATTTTTTTGAGACCGTTCAAGTCAAAATAAATCAGCGAGAAATTCGTACCATAGCGCTTGCTGCGGGCAAACAATTCTCGAAGCGAACAGATGGCATGCCTGCGGTTGTAGGCGCCCGTCAAATCGTCCGTCAAAGAAATCTCACGCAAGTTGCGAAGCGAACGCGCCAATCGCAGATGCACTCCGATTCGAGCGAGCAGAATATCAGATGCCGCAGACTTGCAGACAAAATCAGAAGCACCAGACTGGAACCCTTGCGTAACGCTTGCTTCATTTTCCTGATTCGTGAGGAATATAATCGGCAAGTCATCCAACGGGAACTGCTTGCGGATATTCAGGCAAACATCGTAGCCATTCATTCCCGGCATATTGACGTCGAGCAATACAAGCTCTACAGGATTGTTGTTCAGGTACTCCAAAGCTTCGGCGCCAGATCGGCAACCGATTACTTCATAACCAACCGCCTTCAAGATATCAGAGTCAGCTTTTAATTCGACTTCATCATCATCGACGATTAGGATTTTTTCCTCTACCATTTTGTTCTCCTTACCATCCCAACACTCATTCCAACAGCTATAAAATAAAATTACTCGAGGAACTCTATCGGAGGCGCAGATTCAACTAGCCCCATTTGAGCCGCCAATTTGAAAAACAGTGATAACGATTGTTTACGTTCATCGGTAAAATGGTAATCGAGCACACTAAAGTAATCCTCAACGAGAGGGCGCGGCAAATTCACTGGGTACTTCGCAAGCCACACATCCAACGCCTGCGACGGATTTTTGCGGAACTCGCGAATGCTTGTTTCCAAGCGCAACATGTAATCATCGAGAACGGGGCGCAAGCGAGTCGACAGAGCATCCTTCGAAATAAGCCAAGCACCAAACACAAAAGGGAGACCTTGCCATTCCTGCCAAAGAGTCCCCAAGTCATAGCTATACGCAAAGCGGTGGCGTTCATTTTCTTCAAGCGCCAAGTCGCCAATCAAGAGGCATGCATCATCGGTTGATTCAGCAGCAAGCCCCGGCACATATTCCGGACGAAGAGCATATCGATTTTCAAGGAGAATCCGCAATAACGTAACAGAAGTCTTGCTCTGCGATGTCATGCGGATACGTTTGTACGAAAGTTCCTCAATCGGGTAACGTGAAAACAGCTTGACCGACCGCACCTCAAAGGAGCACGACGTGCAAAGCACAGGCGACAACACAAAGGCGCCCGGCTTTTGCGCAAACGTAATCGAAGACGCTGGTGAAAGGTGGATTGAGCCGTCCTTGAGGCCTGCACTATGGGCACTCGGCGGGCCATCGACAAACGCCACCTCGGGAAATTCATTTTCGCGCCCGACAGAATTGAAGAAAAACGGCGCACAGACCAAAAAAGGGATTCGACCAACACGGAGAGTCATGTAAAAAAGTTAAATTTTTACACGTGGCAAGATTGTATGCCACATCAAAACAAACCGATTAATTTAAAAGTTAATGGCTAAAGAATAATGGCTGTATTTCACGTGAAGAAGACCTCGCTCGGCGAAGACCAGACAAGTCTGGTTTTCAAGGGCAAGATTGTAGAAGGCCCGATCAGCAAGGGTATGACCATCGAAATTCCTGTGACGCAGGAAGCTGTCGTCAAAATGAAAATTTACGACGTCGTCCAGTTCGACAAGCAGAAGGACGAAGACAAGAAGGTGGGCCTGGTTGTAGATTTTTATAACCTTCCCGACGATATGGAAGTCATCATGGACCTAAACATCGCCGACGAAGATTTGAACATCGTAAACGAATAACCTATTCATTCAAACCGGCTGCCCAGGCAGCCACAATATGGGATGGCACGCATGAAGAAAGAAAGATTGCGCGGAGTGAATTTGGGCGGATGGTTCAGTCAGGTTGACTGTATCGAAGAAAAGGACCCTGTCGGTTTTCCGGGGGTCGTAGGTCACATCAAGACGTTCCTTGGAACAAGCGATTTCAAGCGCATCCACGATGCGGGGTTCAACCACGTTCGCTTGCCGGTCGACTACTTTAATTTATTTAAAGGTGACGATCTCAAGCCAGACGAAGAAATCTTTGCGCTCTTGGACAAGGCTCTCAAGGACATCCAGGATGCAGACCTGGACGTGATTCTCGACTTGCACAAGTGCCCGGGTCACGATTTCCACCTCGCCAGCAATCACGAACAAGCTTTCTTTGCCGATGCGAACGCCCGCAAGGACACGCGCAAGATCTGGGCTTTCATGGCCGAACGCTACAGCTCCATGCCGCGCGTGATGATGGAACTTTTGAATGAACCGGCCGCAAGTGATTCCAAGGTTTGGGATAAAGTCAAGGACGAAATCTTCTGGGAAATCCGCAAGCACGCTCCGAAGAACACGATTGTCGTAGGCGCCAACAAGTGGAACAGCGCAAGGGAATTCGAATTCTTGACACCGCTCGATGACGACAACGCCATCTATAGTTTCCATACCTACACGCCGGTGACGTTTACGCACCAGGGCGCCGCATGGATCGACGATCCGTTCTTCAAGATTGAACGCCCGTGGCCAGGCGATTACGCCGCCCCTGAAGTTGGCGGCACAACGCGTTTGAACGTGGAATTCGGCAAGTGGGACAAGGCCAAGTTGCAGGCAAGCATCCAGAACGCCCTCGATTTCCGCGCCAAGTACGACTTGCCCGTAAGCTGCAACGAGTTCGGCGTTTACGTACAAGTTCCTCGCAAGTATCAGCTTGCCTGGATGCGCGACTTCCTCGACATCCTCCGCGACGCCGACGTGGGTTACAGCTACTGGAACTACAAGAATCTGGACTTCGGTCTCGTTTCGAAGGGCGAATCACTGCACAACAATCTGGAGCAGTACAATAACCCCGAACGCCTCGACACTGAACTCATGGAAATGATCGCTAAGGGGTAATGACTACTTCGTCATCCTGAAGCAAAAGGCGGAAGACTACTTAGAAGGCGAGTATGCCCTAAGGCGAATGCCGCAGTTGTGCTTGCACAAATATGGCTGAGCCGTTTAGCAAGACGCGAAGCGTCAATGTTGCGCCCATGCTTGCATGGGCATAACCGAGCCAAAGAGTTGGGGCTTGCCTCATCCAGTTAAATTTTAATATTGCAATGCCCGCCACAAGCGGGCATTTTTTTTACATCTCGATGAGAATACCGGCTTGCAAATACCAATAGCCGTAGCCAGAGTGGTTCAAGAACTGGTAGCCGCTCGAAACGATAATTGACGTGCGGTCACCGTTTTTAATATCAAGCCCTGCACCTGCACGCCAGAACATTTGAGAGTCCTTACCGAACATGTAACCGAAATCGCCAGTAGCAACCGGCAACACCGTGCGCCCTATCGGGAGTCGCACCCAGAGGCTTCCAGACACGGGCACATATCCAACGTTGTCAAGTTCCTCATAGCCAACGCCCACGCCCGCAAAAACCATCTGGTCAATCGGATACCACAAATGTCCATAAAAGCTCATGTTAAAATCGCGCAAGCTGCTTACGCGATTGCAGAAACCGCCCTGAGCATCCATCGTAAAAGCGCTCGCCGGAGTGACGACAAACGCAAGCGCGAAAAGTAATGTTATCAAAATTTTCTTCATATCTCGACACTCTAATATATAATTTCTATTCACTTACGAGATGGCGATCCCCGCCTACGCGGGAATGACAACTCGGTACAAGACGTTACTGGATCCTTCACGCTTCGCGTTCAGGATGACGCGAGCGAAAGTCCCCAGGATGACTCTATCCTTCCGTCTCTCGCCTACCAGCGTAGCGGTCTTTCGTCTGATACTACTCGTCGCTGCGGGCTTCACGTGCCCAGCCACCACTGCGTTCGCGCTTAAACGCGAGGAAGAATCCCTTGAGCATCGCGAGGTTCATGAGCAAGAAGTAATAGGCACTTGGCAAAAGCTTTGTCACTGCGACAATGAACGCAAGCGTCATGCATCCAAAAGTCACCTGATAGAACAAGCCCTTCGCCAAAAGGAGCGCATTCGCTACGTACAAAAGAATAATGATATGCGGCGAGAACCAGCGCACAATCTTATGCGAGAAGAACAGGTAAGCCAACAGCGGGCGGAACGGATTCAAAAGCGGCAAGTAAGAGAACAAATAGTTGAAGTTTGCACGGCCAATGCGCACCTTGCGCCTGTATTCACCGCTTGATTCCTTCGAAGTCTGCTCCGTACCAATTGCGCTATCCACGAACGTACAGAAATAACCCTTCTGCAAAATCTTCGTCGTCACAAAAAAGTCGTCCATGACGCTCTTCTTAATCGGGAGTTCCGTATAAAGTTCACGGCGAATGGCATAAAGGGCGCCGTTGCCGCCAATCAAGCGGTCAAGCACACCTTCGAACTTCTTGATTTCAGATTCCAGATCCCAGTAAGAGCTTTCGCCCTTGCCAAGCACACTTCCGCTCTTGTCCGAAAGAATCAAGTGACCGCAAGCGCAACCAATCTTCTTGTCCTTGAACGGGTCCACGAGCTTACGTACCACATTCGGGAAGAACATCGTATTCGCATCGCAGAACAACAAAATATCGTTCTTCGCAATTTTCTGCAAGCGGTTCAGCATGGCAGCCTTGCCTGCATTTTTCGGAGCCTTGACCAAGGTGATTCCCTGGTCCGCATAGCGGGCGACAATTTCAGCCGTCTTATCCGCAGAGCCATCATCGCCAATCAGGACTTCCAGCTTTTCCTTGGGGTAGTCAATTTCAAGAATATTGTGGATCTTGCGTTCAATCACCGCTTCTTCGTTATATGCCGAAATCAAGATAGACACGGTCGGAAGTTCGGAGGCGCCATCCACCGGCTTCTTTTTGCGCTTGAAGATTTCGCTCACAAACGGGAGCGTCATCGGGAACAACAAATAGCAATGAACAATCAAGAACAAAAGAACCCAGAATGCAATCTGAGCATAAAAGAGGACATTTTCACTCATTTCGAAATCCACTCCTTCTCTTTCTCGAGAATTTGATAAAGCAAGTACTTCATTTCTTCAGCAGTAAATGAATCCTTTATCGTCAAAATCGAAAGCCCTTTCGGGGCAATAAGGACAAATGCAGGCAACACGTTCAAGTTCCAGACATCAAAATAGCAGCGTTGCACCGTCTTGCGTTTTCCATCGCAAACAATCGTATCCTGAGAATCGGCATCAAGCTTTACCGGAATAAACTTTGTATTCAGAATCGATGCTACCGTCGGATCCGAATACGTGTTTGCATCCATGATTCGGCAAGGTACACACCAGTCCGCATAAAGATCCACAAAAATAAGCTTGTTTGAATCTTTCGCCTTTTCCAAAGCTTCGGTATAGTTCATCCAATGCACAAGCTGAGGCTTCGGCGGAGGAGCCGCAAATGCGGACAGCGCAATGCTCAGCACCAGAACAACCCACAAACTCACTTTCATCATTTTTTGCCTTTCTTCTGCACCGGGATGACTTTGGGAATCCCGAGCAAGGAATCAACACGGTCCGAAGCAGCCATCTGGAAAGGAATCCAGCCGGCTTCATTCTCAAGAACTTTGTCACAAGCCTTGAGAAACTCTTCGCGAGTGTAGCCGTACTTATTCAGAATTTCCCGACGAACTAGACGAGCCGTAGGAGTCTCACCGCCATAGAGCTGTTCTGCGGCACGCATTTCTACGTACGCGGCAACAAAGCGTTCATCGGCTTTCGGAGCAGAATCCGAACAAGCGCAAAACGCCAAAGCCACTACACAGAAAAATGCGAACCGTTTCAAGACTACTCCCTGTTTTCCAGAGCGTTCTCAAAAAGACCGTCAACGTAATCGCGCTTGTTGAATTCCACGAGCTGGTCGATGCGTTCGCCCATGCCGACCCAGCGGATCGGGATTTGCAACGAACTTGCAATCGAAAGCACGGAGCCACCACGCGCGGTTCCATCGAGCTTTGTCACCACAAGACCGGTAAGCGGGAAACTCTGGTTGAAAATCTTCGTCTGGTTGATGGTGTTCTGTCCAGTGTTGCCGTCAATCACAAGCCACATGTCATGCGGCATGTCCGGGCTCACCTTCTTGATGACACGGACAATCTTCTTGAGTTCTTCCATCAAGTAGTCTTTGTTGTGTAAACGGCCTGCGGTATCGATCAAGACAACATCGCAACCGCGGGCAACCGCAGCACTGCATGCGTCGTATGCCACAGCAGCCGGATCGGAACCTTCCTGATGCTTCACGAATTCAGCACCCGAGCGTTCGGCCCATGTTTCAAGCTGGTCAATAGCGGCGGCACGGAACGTATCGCAAGCGGCAATCATGACCTTCTTGCCTTCGTTCTTGAGACGGGCGGCAAGCTTACCGATTGTCGTTGTCTTGCCCGCACCGTTCACGCCAATCACGAGCACCACATGCGGCTTGCCCTTAAGTTCAAACGGCGGCGGGTCCTTGAGCAAGCGTTCCGCTTCGTTACGCATGATGTCGAGCACCTGCTCTGTTGTAAGCGACTTGCCCAAAGCGTTTTCGCGGAGCGCATCCGTCAGAAGGAATGCAGCTTCGACACCGACATCAGCCTTGATGAGATGCTCTTCGAGTTCTTCGAGCGTCTCGTCCGTAATCTTACCGGCACCGACAATACCCTTCAATTCGCCAAGCAAGGCGTCACGGGTCTTGGCAAGGCCACTCTTAATTGCAGAAAATAAACCCATTAGATAATACTCTCGACTTTATCCACGAGACCGTAAGACTTAGCCTCTTCGGCAGACATGAAGTTGTCGCGTTCGGTATCGCGGTCAATCTGTTCAATCGTGTGTCCAGAAGTTTCGGCAAGAATCTTGCCCGTGATGCCACGGATGCGAAGCATTTCTTCAGCCTGGATCTGGATATCGCTTGCAGGAGCCACAATTTCGCCGTGAATGAGCGGCTGGTGGATCATGATGCGAGCGTTCGGCCATGCACAGCGCTTGCCCTTTGCACCGGCAGTGAGGAGCACAGCGCCCATAGAGGCGGCCTGTCCGCAGCAAACCGTCACGACATCGCTCTGGATTGCGTTCATGCAGTCGTAAATGGCAAGGCCGGAGGAAATCACGCCACCCGGGCTATTGATGAAGAAAATAATGTCTTCGTGATTCAGGGAATCCAGGTACAGGAGCTGCTTCACAATGCGTTCGGCACTTTCGTCATCGACACCACCCCACAAGAAAATTCTGCGCTTGGAGGCGAGGTATTCCTCAGCCTTCTTGAGCATGTCCGGGGTCTGCTTTTCTTTGTTTTCGTTACAATCTGCCATAAATAATCCTTTTGTTCTATTATAATGTAGAAAATTCAATATATTATCGTTCGTCATTGGTCATTAGTCAACTGTTATTAGAGAGTTGCTAAATTTACAGCCATGCCAACAGATTCTCAAAAATACCTGGTCGGACTTGTAAGTCCCGAAACGCTTACTGCCGCCGAGAGCGAAGAACTCCACCCGGCGCGCATTGACTTTGAAAGCTGCGACATCCTCGAAATCCGTTACGATTTTTTTGACGAATCCGAATGGCAAGGACTTTCAGCAAGAATCCGCAAGCTCGTCCCAAAGGCAATACAGCTCGGCACCATACGACTCAAACGTGATGGTGGCACATTCCCCGACGCACGAGCCATCGAGCGCCTCGGACTTTTCGAACAAATTCTCAATGCATTGGACGTCCCAGAATGGCTGGACCTCGAACGCGACTGCCTACACGACTACGATAAGCTCCGCGAACTCACTGCCCCGAAAGCCGTGAAAATCCTCATTTCCGAGCACAATTTTACCCGCATCCCGAGCGACCTCGAACTCAAGAACTACCTCACCGACGTCAAACGGGTAAAGGCAGACGGGATTAAAATCGCCGCCATGAGCAACTCCGACGACGACTGCGCACGCCTCTACAAGTTCGCCAAAAAAGCCAAAGGGTTCAAGTTCATCGCCGCATTCGGCATGGGCGAAACCGGAAAAATTAGCCGGATTTGGTCCCTCAAGGAGGGGGCAAACCTCACTTACGGTTCCATCGGAAAAGCCGCCGCCCCCGGTCAAATTGACGTCGCACTCATGCGAAAAGCCATCGACAGGCTCGAAAATACCTCATCACAGATAGAATTATCTTCTTTTTTAAACATATTTTAGATATAAATCTTACCAAACCGCAATAATTATTCTAAAATACTTGTTTGACAGATACACAAAAAGGAACATTATAAATCATGCGACTTTCTGAAAGATTTGTAGATAATTGCATCTTGATTAACTCTTCCAGCGAAACTAAGGAAGCCATTCTTAACGAATTGGTTGATACTCTTTGCAGCGCCTACAAACTTGAACACCGTGACGAAATCTTCGAAGCCATCTGGTCGCGCGAACAGAGCCGTTCCACGGGCATCGGTTGCGGACTTGCCGTTCCGCACGCCAAGATTGACTACGTCGACCGCATGTGCATGGTCGCCGCCACCATCGAAAAGGGCCTCGATTTCCAGTCCTTTGACGGCGAACCGGTATACCTGCTCATCCTCATCGTGAGCCCGGGCAATACCGTCGGTCCTCACCTCAAGGCTCTCTCCTCCGTGAGCCGTCTCCTCGCCGACGGAAACGTTCGCAAGGACCTCATTGCCTCCAAGACTCCGGCAGAATTCCTCAGCATCCTCCGCGCCGCCGAAGACAAGTTCCTTTAATGCGGCTTCGCCGCAGTTACTAGTCAATAGCTACTAGTTAATAGAAACGAATTTATCTAGTAACTAGTAACTCAAAACTAATAACTCAACATCACTTGACAATCTTCAATAGCTTTTCTATATTTGCTCTCACCTCGGACGGTTAGCTCAGTTGGTTTAGAGCGCTGCTTTCACACGGCAGAGGTCACTGGTTCAAATCCAGTACCGTCCATTCGAAAAGGCTTCCGCAAGGAAGCCTTTTTGTGTTTGTACAAATTTGCTATCTTAAAATTTAAGCAACCAAAATATATAGCTGGGGCATCTAAAAGGTATGAATTACAGAAAAGCAATCGTTCTCGGTATTTTTGCGTCAGCATCGCTCGTTTTCGCTGATGGTTCCTGGACCTTAAGCGCATGCCTCAAGCAGGCGAAAGAAAAGAGCCTCAAGCTCGAATCCGCAAAGCTCCGCGAACAGAAAGCAGATGTGAGCCTCGAACAGGCTAAAGTCGGGAACTACCCCACGCTTTCGGCGAGCATCGGCAATACCCTTTACGATTCCCCGTTCAGAGATGGTCCGCAGGACCATTACCGCTTAAGCGCAGGACTCAGCGCTTCTTACACGCTCTGGGACGGCGGTTCTACAAGACTTTCCATCCAAGCTAACGAAATCAACAAGGAAGCTACGCGCCTTTCGACAAAGGAAACCGAACGCTCCGTGCAAGAAAGTGTCTTGAACGCGTACATGAACTTGCTCGCCGCGATTGAAAAATTGCACACCGCAGATGCAACCGTTGAACTGGCCAAGGCTGAATTCGAACACTACAACACGCTGTTCGAAGCAGGCTCCATCACCAAGAAAGACTTGACACAGTCGCAGGCAAACGTGCTCCAGAAAGAAGCATCACAGCTTGCCGCACAGTTGAGCGTGAACACCGCAAAGACGACGCTCCGCCAGCTCTTGGAACTCCCGGAAAGCGAAGCGTTCGATGTTTCGGCACCAGAATCCGAAATCCAGACGCCAGACGCCCTCACACCGATTCCGACACTCGATGCACTCCAGGCTACAGCCACGGAAACAAATCCAGGATTAAAGTCCGACAGCCTCGCCATCCAAGTGGCAAAGAAGAATACCGAAATTGCAGGCAAGGGCAAGTCCATCAAGGTTTCCCTCGGCGCAAACGCAAGCACCGGTCTCCAAGCCTGGGAATCCAAGAAGTACGGAAGCCAGCTCAAGAACGGCTACCAGCACAGCGTTTCGTTGAACATCAACATTCCAATCGTCGATGGTGGCGCCACTGAGAACAAAGTCTTGCAGGCGCAGATTAGCGAAACCGAAAGTCAAGTTGCATTGAAGGAACAGGCAAAGACGCTTGAAAACAATATCGAAAAACTTTACTTGAACGCGCTCAGCGCCGACATGCAGTGGAAGGCAGCAATCCTCCAAGTTGAAGCAGAAAACGAAGCCTTGCAGGTCGCCGAAGAACAACGTAACGTAGGCGCCCTCACGTACACCGATTACTTGACGCAGAAGAACCGCCTCGAAAGCGCACAGTCCACGCTCACGAACGCCAAGTACACAAGTCTCTTGGCACGCAATCTGCTGGACCTGTACCAAGGAAAGCTGGATTAAACCAATTTTTCGGCTTCGCCGTCAGCGTACTTTCCGTACAAAATAGATACGATATCTTTCTTGGGGACTTTTTGACCTGTCTCCTTAAGGCTCACGCGAAGCCTGTCGAGCATGGCCTTGTCAATTTCTTTCCAGTACTGATTCGTTTCGGTGACAGTCCAGAGCTTGTCATCGCCACCGCTGATAGTCACGAGTTTTGCCTTGAAGAACGTACTCAACGCGCGATTGATAATGCTGCTCGTCGTACCGGCAATATTCTTTGCGACAATTTCCTGAACCAAGTCTTGCTTGTTCATCGGAACAAACGAAGTGAGGTCGCAAGCTTCGGCATAAATCTTCTTGAGCATATTGCGCGGGAACATGTCCCAGCCCTTACGCTTAAGCGCCTTTGCCAAAACCATCTGCGCATCTTCTTCGACAGCGACTTTCTGCTCGGCAAGTGCGACCATGTAAGAACCGCCACCCACGTCCGTCATTTGTACAAAGTCAGCAGACTTTACGAAGTCCTTGAACGTCTTGAAACCAAGGCGTTTTTCGTTAAACGCGTTATCGAGACCAAGCATCTTGGGCTTGATTGCCGCGAGTGCAATCGGGCCATCTTCTTTTTGCAAAACGCTACGGAGCATTTCCATGGAATCGATTTTCTCGGAAACAATCAGGTTTGCGCGTTCCTTGGCATCGGCAACGTCATCGCCAGAATCGTCATCTGCTGCAGTTGCATCGTCCGTGTAAATATAACGGGAGCAGGAATTCTTGACACATTCGCTCAGCGGAGACTTGGGACCCACACCAATCACTTCCTTGCCCTGTTCACGCAATTTGCGGAAAAGTGGCGAAAAGTCGGAATCGCCCGTAGCAAGCACAATCCACTGCACCTGGGAATCGAGCGCCACTTCCATCGTATCGACCGTCATCTTGATGTCCGTCGAATTCTTGCCGCTCACCGGGTGGAACGTGTGTACGAGTTCAAAGCCATTTTCGTTGAGCGCGGACTGCAACGGGATCAGCTGCGGCGTAGACCATTTGCCATAAGCCTTGCGCACGACAATCTGCCCAAGCGGCAAAAGCTCATCCATGAGCGACTGTACACCGTTATTTTTGACCCAGTTGGTCAAATTCTCTGCGTCGATAAAAATTGCAATGTGGTTCATGAGTGTATATATAGAATTTAACTTGACCCGTCCAAAGTTTACAAATTTCTTACAAAATCAGTTCTTTGTCCAAGGTCCTTGACAAAATGTCCATAACAATATATTTACATTATTGATTATTTTCCTTTCGGAGAATAAATTAGGATTGGGTTAAGAGGTCCAGAGAGAAATTTTTGGATTTCAAAAAGGAGTGTTCGATGAAAGCGAAACGTCTTTCGTTCGTTACCGCAGCATGCGTTGCGGCTTTATGTACCACATCATTCGCCTACACGATTAGCGGAACCGTTTCCGACGATCAGGGTAATCTTCTCAAAGACGTCGATGTCAGCCTACTCAAAGAAGGCAAAAACACAAAGACTGACGATCAGGGTAAATTCACCATCCATGAAGATGAAGAAGAAGTGGGCATCAACCCAAGCTTCAAAAACGCCGTCGGTTACATTGGCGTCAACAAAGGCATCCTCTCTTACTCCCAGAGCAGCACCTCCCCTGTTCAGGTAAAGATTTACAACTCGCTCGGCAACCAGGTTTTCAATAAGACATTGCAGGGCTCCGGCACGTACGACTTGAGCAAGGGTCTCAAGGCTCGCGGCACCTACTTCGCACAGGTTTCCGTTGGTTCTGCTACGCAGAGATTCAAGTTTACGACTGACGGTAGCTTCAATAGCTCACTCGGTTCACAAGACGCAAGCGCTCTCATGAAGGACGCTCAGGCAGGTGAAGCCATCCGCTTTGTCGCCAAGGACTACGACACGCTCACCATCGCACTCAACACGCTTGACACAAACCTCAACGTGAAGCTCACGAAGAGCGTACCGGCAGAACAGACCTTCAAATTCGGCTATGCCCTCAAGAACGAACCGCGCAAGAGTAAAGGGTGCGGCAAGGCTTCCAGCTTGAGATCCAACAGAAAGGTCGAAAATGGCGAACAGTTCTCCATTAACGTTGGAGGAAAGAATCGCACATTCTTCATCACCTTGCCAAACAATTACGACAACACCAAGCCACACAAGCTCCTCATCGCAAACCACTGCATGGGCTCTAAGGCTGAAGACTTTGTGCACCATAATCCGGACTACGACCATCCGACTCCGTATTATGGCCAGCAGAAACTGGACAAGAACGGCGACTACATCTTCGTAGCACCTCAGGGTAACGACAACGGTACTTGGAACGGCAAGGAAGACCACCAGTTCGTTGACGAAATGATTACCGCGATGTTCGACAACTACTGCGTTGACACCACCCGCGTGTTCGCCACAGGATTTAGCTTCGGCGCCATGTTCACGAACTCTCTCGCTCAGGACTTGCAAGAAAGACTCCGCGCTGTAGCCGTCTACGCAACTGCAGACTACAACATTTGGCTCCCGTCTGCAGGATCGGGTCGTTACGACGCCAAGAACTTGCCTATCGCCTGGATGGGCGTACACGGCAAGAGAGACGGTATGTGCAACTACGACCGCGCCAAGACCAGCGCCCTCCCGAGAATCCTCAAGCGTAACGGCAAGGCCGACGCCAATGGCAACTTCACCGATGCCAGCAGCGAAAAGCCGCAAGAATTCAATGGCACAGCGGGTCACCTCTGCTACGATTTCAAGAATGTTGACGAACGCTTCCCGGTCAAGTGGTGCAGCTGGAACGGCGAACACCAGTGGACAGCACATGACGGCCCCAACACGGGTACCGGACAGGGCTGGCAGAACACTTGGGTTCCTGAAGAAGCTCACAAGTTCTTCGAACAGTTCTAATCATAAACGAATTTCATAAATCAGCTCTCTACCCAAAAAGCGGTTCCTCCCCCAGGAGCCGCTTTTTTTGTCATGCCCACGCATTCCGGCCCTTCGGCATCGCCAACCTTAGCGGGACTTGTAAAAATCATTTTATAGACAATTAGTCCATAGGCTTAGGGCTTTGAGATGTAACATTCATCACATCTAGAATTAGATTAGTTTATAGTGAGGTGTGTCTTAGGAGTTTGGTAAAAGGAGTACGTATGATTAAAGCGCCTAATCTATTTACGGCCGCGTGTTTTGCCTTGTGCGGAATCGCATCGGCATACACAATCACAGGAACAGTTTCTGACAACGACGGCAAGGCTCTCAAAGGAGTCTCTGTCAATTTGCTCAAAGAAGGCAAGACCGCCACGACAGACGACAAGGGTAAATTCACCATCCAGGAAGACGAAGTGGGCATCCATCCGGGTTTCAGAAACGCCGTTGGCTATATCAGCGTAAACAAAGGCATTCTCTCTTACTCCCAGAGCAGCACCTCGCCTGTTCAGGTAAAGATTTACAACTCGCTCGGCAACCAGGTTTTCAAAAAAACATTGCAAGGTTCCGGCACGTATGATTTAAGCAAAGGACTCAGCGCACGCGGTACTTACTTTGCACAGGTCTCTGTCGGTAATGCCAAGCAGAATTTCAAGTTCACGACGGACGAAAGTTTTACCAGCTCCTTCGGCTCACAGGCTAACGCCCTCATGAAGGATGCCGCCAAGGACGAAGCACTCCGCTTTACATTCGAAGGCTATGACACGCTCACCGTGCCGCTCGGAACGCTCGACACGACCGTTGATGTGAAGCTCAAAAAATCTGAACCTACATACAAGTTTGGTTACGCCTTGAAGAACGCACCGACCCCGAGTAAGGGCTGCGGCACCAACTCCACATTGAAGAAAGTCAAGAGCGTTGAAAACGGCGACCAGTTCCAAATCAAGGTCGGTAACGACACCCGCGATTACTTTATCACCTTGCCGAAGAACTACGACAACAAGAAACCGCACAAGGTTCTCTTCGCCTTACACTGCTACGGTAGCCGCGGTGAAGACTTCGTGCATCACAAAGCAGACTACGACCATCCGACTCCGTACTACGGCCAGCAAGTGCTCGACAAGAACGGCGACTACATCTTCGTTTCACTCGACGCTATTGGCGGTGTATGGACCAAGGGTCAGGGCGACCACGACTTCTTCGCTCAGACACTCACGACTTTGAACGACAACTACTGCATTGATACAAGCCGCGTGTTCATTACAGGCTTTAGCTTTGGCGCCATGTTCAGCTACTCACTTATGCAAGACATGCAGAGCCGCGTCCGCGCCGCAGCCACCTACGCAGTCGCAGACTATAACATTTGGCTCCCCGAAGGCAACAACATGAAGAACTTGCCGATTGCCTGGATGAACGTTCACGGCAAAAACGACGGCAGATGCGATTACAACCGCGCCAAGACTAGCGCCCTCCCGCGAATCCTTAAGCGCAACGGCAAGGCCGACGCTGACGGAAACTTCACCGACGCAAGTAGCGAAAAGCCCAAGGAAGTAAGCGGTAACACCGGACACGTTTGCTACGACTTCACGACTGTCGACGAGCGCTTCCCCGTCAAGTGGTGCAGTTGGCCGGGTGACCACCAGTGGACCGCACACGACACCGGTAACATGGGCGTCGGCTGGAACTGGGAACAGACATGGGTTCCTGAAGAAGTCCACAAGTTCTTTGAACAGTTCTAAAGATTTCCTATACACTCTCTAATATTCAAGGGCTCGCCGGAAACGGCGAGCCCTTCTGATTTAATTTAACAGGATCCTTCGCGCTATCGCGCTCAGGATGACGTTACCGTCTACTTTCTACTAAATGAGTTTTTCCACTTTAGAACAAAGCGATTCGGCTTCCTCAGCAGTCGGAGCTTCGGCAATCACGCGGATCACAGGTTCCGTGTTGCTAGCGCGCACATGCACCCAGGACTTTTCACTCCCGAGCCAGAGGCCGTCGCGTTCATCCATCTTCCAGCCGGCAAATTCAGCCTTGACCTTCGGGAGAATGTCAGCAACTTTCTTGTCGCCGAGTTCGAACTTTTTCTTCGGCATCACGTAGGCCGGATTTTCTGCCACGAACTTTTCCGGGCCGCCATTGTGGTGGGCCATCCAGCTAAGCACAAGTGCGGCAGCCACGAGGCTATCGCGACCGTAATGGAGCGCCGGGAGAATCACACCACCGTTACCTTCACCGCCGATAACGCAACCGTTTTCGATCATCTGGAGGCTAACGTTGATTTCACCGACTTTGGCGCGGCTAAATTCGCAACCGTACTTGGCAGCGACATCTTCGTTCATGCGGCTCGTGGAGAGGTTCACGCAAACGCCACCCTTCTTCTGGGCAAGCACTTCGTCCGTTGCAATCGCGAGCGTGTATTCTTCACCGATACTTTGTCCCAAACCATCGACGAGAGCGCAGCGGTCTGCATCCGGATCCACGGCAAAGCCAACTGCGCAGCCGTTATCCTTGACAGCCTTGCGCAGGTCACCGAGGTTTTCAGGAATAGGTTCTGCACCGCGCGGGAACGTGCCATCCGGGCTGCAATGAACGCGAACAACTTCGCAACCGAGCTGTTCCAAGAGACGAGGCACAATAAAGCTACCGGCACCGTTCACGGCATCGACAGCGACCTTGAAATGCTTAGCCTTGATGGCTTCGACATCCACGAACGGAATCTTGAGCGTACCATCGATATGAATGCCATCGGCATCCGGAGCAACTTCGTACTTGCCCATCGTGCGGTAATCCGGATAAGCAAACTGGTTTGCATCAGCGAGAGCAAAAAGCTGCTTCACATCATCCGGACCGAGGAAAAGTCCCTTGTTGTTGAGGAACTTGAGAGCGTTCCATTCGAGCGGGTTATGGCTTGCAGTAATGATGATACCTGCATCAGCCTTGAAATGCGTCGTCAAAAGTTCCACGGACGGAGTCGTCGAAAGGCCAACATCCACGACGTCCACGCCAGAAAGGCGGCAAATGCCAGCGACAAACTGAACGATGGCATCACCTGTCGGGCGGCTATCGCGGCCAATGACCACGCGCTTAGCCTTCGTGATTTCGAGGAATGCACGCACATGGCTCTGCAAAACCTGCGGAGTAAGGGTATCGCCAACGATTCCGCGGATACCAGAAATAGAACGCATTAATTTAGACATATTTTCTCCATTAAATTAAACTTATCCGAGTTCCGGGACCGTCGCATAAAAGACGAGATCTTCCGGACCTTCGTTAATCAAGCTGTGGGAATGGCCCTTCGGGCAGAAATGGCACTGGCCAGCTTCAACATATTCCACGCCATCATCAAAAAGAACCTTGCCTTTCCCCGAGACAAAGAACATAATTTCGCTGTTAGTTTCGTGCTTGTGGTAACCGATAGATGCACCAGCTTCGAGTGTACCGTGCATAATACGCGTCGTGCCGTCAAAATACATCTTCGCCTTGTATTCTTTTTCGCCACCCTTAAAATTCGGGAGAACAGTCGTCTCCATACCTTTCAAATCAATAATCATTATGACCTCTTTGAACGAGGTAATAATAGAATTTTAAGAAAAAAGAACCAACCATATAGGCTAAACGTTGCGGCGATATCCGCTCAAAGCGAGGAAAATGATAGCCGGGACGTAGAACAGCCAAATAAAGTTATTCGACACAACTGCCAAAATTTCGCGGGTCGAATGGTCCGCCCCCGTAAGGAGTGAAATTCCTGTAAGCGCATCACAGCATGTAAAGCAAATCATCCCGATCATGATAAAGAATGAATTTGTCTCTGGGAAAAAGCCTAGCGTTGTCGCTCTGCATGCCATGTAAAGCGAACACAAAAGCGTCGGTGCGTACGCTATAACCGCCATGAGCATCACGGATTCAAGGACCTTGAAATACGCAAGGAAAAGCATCGCAATCACAGCCGCAAACGGGATGCAGTAAATCCACGGGAACGACCAGTCTGTATTCTTTGTACGCGAGTGCCGATAAATTAAAATCAACTGTGCCATGAAGAAAAAGCCGATGCCAAGTGTTATAAAATTTTCACGAGTGTCAGGCGTGCCAAAATAATTGTACAGAATTTTAAAACAAAAGTCAGCACAAAGAATCATCAAAAAACTCATCTGTAAAAAGAATCGGTCGCGCTTGGTCACCGAACGCCTACCAATCGTAAACGCAAGCAGCGTAGCAATACAAGTTACAATAAACTTCGTGATGTTCTGAAAATCGCTGGTGGAATCTAGACACGACTGTACTGCACCGCACTCATGCAGCACATACCAGTCACGCACAAAGAACGACACAAAAAGGATTGCCACAAAGGCAATCAAAGTAGAGACCAGCTTCGAATACACCATGTGTATAAATATAAAGCGGTCGTAAGCAAAAAGTAAAGAAAAGTTTAAAAATTTTCTTGTATGTGATAATTGACAAACTTTATTTTGTCATATCCGCGCAAGCGGTGTTCTAATTATCTTTCTTCGGCTTGATTTTTGCGGTCATGTAACTGAGCACAAGGTTCTGCCATACAACGTAGCAAGTCGGAGCGAGAGCCACCACCGGGCCAGCGTAAAGGCTAGAAACCCAGATAACAAGCGTCGTATTCTTTTGCCCCATGCTCTGCGAGCCTTCAATCGGACGGCGACCGCGTTCGCAAACCCAGCCAAGCCAAAACTGCAAAAGGCAAAGCACAAGCGAAACCGCAGCCATGAGCGGGAGCTTTCCGCTATTCCACAAATCGGCAAAGCCCATTTCGCGAATGTCGAAGCTAGCCTTGGACAAAATAATGAACACCGAGAACGTCCACACGAACATCGTATACTTTTGGTATTTCGCGGCACGGTCGGCAAGTTCCGGGTAAAAGTTACGGAGTCCAAACGCAAACGCCAGCGGGATGCTGATAATCGGCTGGATCGTATTGAAAATCTTCATCGCGATTTCGGAAAGGTCCGCTTCGGCGCCCGTCAAATAGCCAAAGATAATCGGAATGCTAAAGCACGCAATCAGGTTACCGCTGAGGAAAATCTTGAGCGCAAGGGATGCGCTGCCGCCAAGCATTTTCGCCATCGCAGGGGCCGCATTCGCAGGCGGGCAAAGCGCAATGATGGCACCGCCCAAAAGCACTTCGCGCGGCAAGTGGAAAAGCTCCACAACGCCCCAGAGGGCGGCGATAATCACGAGACTTGCGATAAACGCGCGAGCTTCTATCTTGAACGTGTAACCATGCGTCTGCGGCGGAATTTTCGTCACGAACGTAAGGAACATCATGATGCCGATAGTGAACGGCAAGAGCGGCGACAGAAAGTGCGCCTGAGGAATGAGGATGCCAGCGAGAATGGCGACCGGCATGAGAATAGCGCGTAAGTTACCCATAGTCTTATTTCCGAGACCAAAGATAACAATTTGAGTATGGCCTTGGCTATAAAAAAGGAGATCCCCGCTCGTCCCCGTCAAGCGAGGACAGGTAGGCGGGGATGACAGGGTACAAACGCCGGGGTGACGAATGCAAAGGAAATGTGGCGATGTCGGAACTGTGTCCGGCATGACATCCAACGCTTATAATTCGATAATGCGATCGTTTTGCAGCAATTGTTCAAAAGTCTGGCGTTCACGAATGAGCTTGATTTCACCCTTCGTGTACATCGTTTCAGCAGCGTAGCGACGGCTATTGTAGTTGCTGCTCATGGCGGCACCGTAAGCACCGGCATCATGGAGAATCAGCAAATCACCAACCTGAGCCTTCGGGAGCTTGCGCGTCACAACAAAGCCGCCTTCTTCCTGCGTGAACACGTCACCGGATTCGCAAAGCGGGCCAGCGACAACAGCGTCAACAGTTTCGTTCAGTTCACGACCGTCACGGGCAACCACAGAAATAGCGTGGTAGCTACCGTAAAAACTCGGGCGAACGAGATCGGTAAAGCCAGCGTCGAGCAAGTAGAACAAATTATTTCCCTGTTTCTTCACGGCGCGAATTTCTGCAACGAGGTAGCCGCTTTCTGCAACAAGGTAACGGCCCGGTTCCACTTCGAGATGGACATCGTGACCAATGCTCTGCTGGATACGCTTGCGGGCGTTATCCCACAAATCATAGTAAGCCTTCACGTCAATGCGGTTGCCCTTTTCTTCTTCGTGATACGGAATCGGGAGGCCACCACCAGCGCTAATCGTGCGGAGGTGAGAACCGAGGTGACGGCTAGCGTCGACCATAGCATCGCAAACCTGGGCCAAGTGTTCAAAATCCGTGCCGGAACCGATGTGCATGTGCAAACCGGTAATCCACATGCCGTTGCTCTGGGCGAGCTTGATGCAGTCCTTAATCTGTTCGTGCCAAATGCCGTGCTTGGAAAGGTCGCCACCGGTATTCGTCTTGCGGGAGTGACCATGGCCAAAGCCCGGATTCACGCGGATGGTGAGTTCAGACTTCACGCCGAAATCAGCGAGCTGCTGGATCATATCCGGAGAGCCCACGTTCACGGCGATATCGTACTTCTTCACGAGTTCGAGTGCATCGCGGTCAAAGATATCGGCAGTGTAGACAATTTCAGGAACCTTGCCCTTCTGCTGTCCACCCTTGAAGCCGGCCTTGAGGGCGCGCACAATTTCACCAGCGGAGACGGCGTCGACAACGCAGCCAAGCTTGCGGATGAGCGAAACCACGGAAAGGTTCGGGCATGCCTTCTGAGCAAAGCGCACAGTGTCAAAAACCTGCACGTCCTTTACAGCACGTTCAATCGTCGCACGGTCATAAATCCAAAGCGGGGTGCCGTATTCACTGGCCGCTTTCAAAAGCACTGAATCAGGGATGGAATATTTCATACGGGGGCAAAGATAGTAATTTGGTAGGATATGAAAAACGCCGAGCGTTATGCCCGGCGCATTTTCAATAGTTTTTCAATCAGAGCAATTATACGTGCTTGATCTTATTGTCGCCTGCATCCCAGTTTACACCGTCACAGACAAACTTGTATTCGTAGTCGCCCGGAACGAGGGAAATCTTTGCAACCCAAAGACCCGTCTTCTTGTCCTTCTTGAGCATGTCGGCATCGACAGTCCAGTTGTTGAACGTACCAGCAACAGAGACGGTTGTTGCAAGCGGGCAATCGGCAACGAATTCGACAGCGACCTTCTTCGGGGCCGCAGCCTTCGGAGCCTTTGTTGCAGCTTTCTTTGCCGGGGCCTTGGCGACCTTCACTTCAGCTTTCGGGGCTTCAACTTTTGCAGCCTTAGTAGCCTTAGCCGGCGTTTCAGCCTTCGGAGCGGCCTTCTTGGCAGGAGCCTTCACGGTTTTTGCGGCGGACTTTTCTGCAGCGGGTTTTGCCGCAGCCTTCGTCGCAACTTTCTTTACGGGTTTTGCAACCACAGTCTTAGAATTCTTGGACATAATAATCTCCTCTTATTTCTTAGTGTCCTAAATTTAGTAAAAAAATTTTTATTTTGCTATATTTGAAATATGCTTAAACAAATCATCGCTCCAAGCGTCTTGAACGCAAACTTCCTCGAACTCGGCAATGGTCTCAAGGCCATTGAAAACGGAGGCGCAGGCCTCGTTCATTTGGACATCATGGATGGGCACTTTGTCCCAAACATCAGCTTTGGCCCGGGCATTTCTGCCTGCGTCAAGAAGGGCACCAAGCTCCCGCTCGATTGCCATTTGATGATCGAAAATCCGGAAAACTACGTGGGCGAATTTGCTAAAGCTGGCGCAAGCATCATCAGCGTGCACGCCGAAACCACAAATCACCTCGACCGTTTGCTACACCAGATTGCAGAACTCGGCGTCAAGCCCGCAGTCGCCATCAACCCGGCAACTCCGCTCGAAAGCATCAAGTACGTGCTCGACATCGTGGACATGGTACTCATCATGTCTGTGAACCCGGGATTCGGCGGTCAGAGCCTCATTCCTTACTGTCTCGACAAGATTCGCGAACTCCGCGCCCTCAAGCCGGAACTCAACATCCAGATCGATGGCGGCGTAAAGCTCGACAACATCCTCGCCTGCAAGGAAGCGGGCGCAAACATCTTCGTCGTCGGAAGCGCCATTTTCGGCAAGCCCGATCCAGAAGCCGTCTGCAAGGAATTTGTGAATTTAGTTAAATAAACTCGCGAATCAAAAGCAAAAAAGGTCCCGCGAGGGACCTCTTTTTGTTACATCGGCGTCGATGCTGCAGAAGCAAAGAGGGCCGACACAAAAATTATAGAGACAACAATAAGAAAATACCAGTTTTGCATGTCAGTAATATATACTGAAAATGTGAAACAGATCACTCATTTGCAAAAAGTTACAAAATTACTACAAAGTAACCATTTTTGTAACGATAGATTAACAAAATCATGCAAATATACGCAAATAAAGTATTCAACACACCCATCGAAACCATTGAGGCATTCTCCCCCAACGAAATCAAATCAACATTGGACAGGCTCGAAGTCCTGCAACGCCAAGACTATTACCTTCTCGGCTACATGCGCTACGACCTGAAGAATATAGCAGGCGACGCACCCCTTATCTACTTTGAAGCTTTTGACTCGTTCCAGCCGTTCGAAGAAAAAATCCCCAACTACAAAATCGGCACCATCGTAAAACCGCGCCTATCCAAAGAAGAATACACGCAAAAGATTGACTACATCAAAGAGCAAATCAAGAACGGGATTACATACGAAGTCAATTACACATACCCTTCAACGCTCAGAACAAACGCTAGTGAATTAGACTTGTACCAGTTCCTATTGCAAAACCAAATGACCCCTTACAACGCCTTTTTGCAAAACAAGTACGAGACCATCTTATCGTTTTCGCCGGAACTGTTTTTTGTGAAGCGCGGCAACAAGATTTTGACAAAACCCATGAAGGGAACGCTCAAACGAGGAAAGACTTCCGAAGAAGACAATGCGTTGCAAGAATTCTTGCACAACGACTTAAAGAACCGCACCGAAAACGTCATGATTGTAGACCTGCTGCGAAACGATCTCGGGAGAATTTCAAAGCCGGGAACCGTCCGCGCCGACAAGCTATTCGAAGTCGAAAAACACAAAACCGTTTTCCAGATGACTTCCGAGATTTCATCGGAACTGAAAGACGGCACAACGCTTTACGACATCATCAACGCGATTTATCCATGCGGTTCCATCACGGGTGCGCCCAAAATTTCTACAATGGAAGTCATCTCAAACGCAGAACCGTTCCCGCGAGAAGTGTACTGCGGAGCCATCGGCTACATCCACGGCGACGAAATGATTTTCTCCGTACCCATCCGAATCTTGCAGAAAAAGCAAGGCGAATCGGAATACAGATACGATGCCGGCGGCGCCATCACGTGGGCATCTACCGCAGATGACGAATGGAATGAAACAATGACCAAAGCAAGTTTTTTAAATACCGATTTTTCGCTGATTGAAACAGGCATCACCGATTTCGAGATGCATCTTGAACGTTTGAGAAATTCCGCAAACGCGCTCGGCTTCACTTGGAACAGCGACCTTGAAAAAATCAAGTTCGATAGTTCTGTCGTGAACAGAATTGAGCTTTTTAAAGACGGTCATTTTGAACTCACGACAAGACCAATTCCCGCACCCAAGCAAGATCCAAAAGTCAAAATCGTACACAAAGTAAATTCATCCAATCCGTTCCTGTACCACAAAACGAGCATCCGCTTGCCATTCCCGAAAGACGTCTTTGACGAAATCTGCGTGAACGAGAAAGGCGAAATCACCGAAGGCACATTCACGAACATCGGCATTCTAAAAGACGGCATTATTTACACGCCACCTATCGAGTGCGGGCTTTTAAACGGCATCACAAGACAAAAACTTTTAAACGAAGGCAAAGCCAAAGAAAAAAATCTGTACCCGAGTGACCTCAAGACCGCCGAGAAAATCTACTGTTTCAATTCCGTCCGCGGCATTGTGGAAGTGACGCTCGACGAACGAGAACATAATTGAAATTGTGTATACCGATGCCGGAATAAATCCGGCATGACAAGTAAAAAGGCGGGCACAAGGCCCGCCTAACCCTAAACACACAACCTAGCGCAAACTTACTTCACAACCGCATTGGCGTGGCCTACGTAAATGGCCTGCAAGGCGCCAGCGAGATATGCAAGCGGAGCGTTCCAGTTGATGGCCACTTCGTTTGTCGCATAGCTGCAGCGGTTATCGATGTAAGCAAGTGCCGGCTTGTCTGCAACAGCGTAGTTCGGGCACTTCCAAAGTTCCTTGCCATCGAGGTTGATGTCCTGCTTGCCCAAGTGCGGACCGCCCACGAGCATGCCCGGGACCGGATCATCGACAAAGTCAGATTCGCTCACGCGATGGTGCGGGTTGCGCGGGCTTCTGTAGCCAAAGCCAGTCACGTACGTCATTTCAATCGGGTTCTTGCCCAAGAGGTAATCGAGGCACTGCTGGGCGCCATCCAAGTAGCTCTTGTCGCCCGTGATGTAATAAGCATGCAGCAACACGATTCCGTTGTTTGCCATGGCACTGTTACTGCCCCAGTTCCAGCTCGACGGAAGAGCCGGGAGTCTGTAAGCGCTCGTATCGCCAACCGCACGGAGTTCGTTTGCAGCGGCAAGCAAAGCCTTGCGAGCAGCACCACCGAGCTTTGCGCCAAAATCAGCAGAATCTAAAGCCACATGGTAAACAGCGAGCATGTTCACATCGCCCCACCACGGTCCATCGCTTCTGATCTTGTAAGCGCTTAAGTCGTTGAGGTAATTCTTCTTCTTTGTGGCGCGGAAAAGTTCTGTTGCCGCAAAGGCAAATTCATCCTTGCCGTCTTCGCCGCCATACGTATAGTCACCTGTCTGCACATCGGAAGGCTGCTTGTACAAAGCCTTCGGATTGTGCTTAGCCCAGTAATAGGCGGCACCAGAAGCCTTGAGCATGCGGTCTGCAAAAGCCTTGTCGAACGGAGCATACACGCGAGATGCCTGAGCCATCACTGCAGCAAAGTCAAGCGTTGCAGTCAAGCTCTTTTCAATCGCATAACGCTTGGCGCCATCAATTTCAGGCATCGTGCTAGAGCCAAACTTGAGCGACGTGAGCTTGTGATAAACGGCACCATCCTTGTCCTGCATCGAAAGCATCCAGTCCAGATTCCAGCGGATTTCTTCGAGGAGTGAAGGCATCTTCGGAAATTCACGCGGGATGTTCCACTGGAGCGTATCCATGAAAGCCGGGAAGTGTTCATAAAGTTCCAAGAGCGTAAACACAGTAATGCCCGAGTTCACGATGTACTTGCCATAGTCACCGGCATCGTACCAACCACGCTGCGACTTGATAATCTTCGGGTCGGCCTTCTTGGGAGCGGGCTTGCCCTTGGACTGAGCAACGACCGTCGCCGTCGGCAAATCTGTACCGTAAACAGTCACGCTATCGTCGATGTGGCCTGCCGCACGAGCCCACTTGCCTGCATAGCGCGTATCGAGAGCCATACCTGCACGCTGGTAGTAGAACCACTTGAGGGCGGCCTTTGTCAAATCTTCGTAAACATTCTCGCCTATCACGACCGGATTACCGATATAGCCGTCTCTGTACAGGCGGTACGTACCCGGTTTCTTGATCGAAGAAATATCATAGGTCTGGACTTCTTCGCCACTATAGTCCCAATCGTAAACCATCGGAGCTTCGAGCGTAAGCACCGTGTTGCCCGCCATGTCACGGACTTCGAGCGGGTTCGCATCGTTACCGGGAATGACGACCGTCTTTTCGGATTCGGGGGCAAAGCCAAGCTGGTTCACCAGGGGGATAGCCATTGTCGGCACAGCAAACGCTAACGCAGCTACTAGATGTTTACGCATAGAAAACCTCATTTTTGCTTAAAAAATACCTTTTCTTTTGTAAAAGCGTACCTCCACCACCCATTTTAATGTTTACTATAGGCAACGCTAAGTGTATCGAGTGTAGCGGGCGGACTCGCCGTAGTACAAAAAATCCTCGGCGCGGATGCGTCGAGGATTTTTAAAAGCGTTTGCGAATCTTGCGATTCTCGCTAATTCCGAGAATTACTTCTTCTTACCCGGCTTGTAGTTCACGCCCGGACGGAGTTCGAGGCCAACCGTCACGAGGAGCGAAACGATCGGTTCGTAGTGGTCCTGAGAGAGGTCGTACACGGCAACGCCTGCCATGCCTTCGCTCTTTACATGCTGGGCAACAGCCTTCACAGACGGGATACCCATGAACACGATAGATTCGGTTTCGCTCACAGCCACTTCGGACTTGGAAGCTTCATCGAATGTCACCGTGTAATCCGGAGTGTCGAAGCGGTTCATGAGTTCAGCATACGGGAGGTAACCTTCGTTACCGCTGCCCACCCCCTGATGGCTCGTGCCGAGGCCCTTTGCACCTGCAAAGGACTTACCATACATGAACACCACCGGAGCAAGGAGGTCCTTGTTCACACCAGCAGCTGCAACAGCGTCAAGCGTTTCCTGCACAGAGTTTGCGCTCTGGTTCGGAACGAGGCTGCTTTCACTTTCGGTCATGAGGTCCGTCATGAACACGTCCACGTAAGCGAGGCGGTTCAAGGCTTCGGCCTTGTAGGCATCCATGCCGGATGCCGGGTAAATCACGGCAGTCACCGTCGAGCCCGAAAGACCGTCGACCAAGGCGTTCACCATCTTGGCGTAATCTTCGGAATCATCCGTCGTGAGGTTCTGCCAGTCGAGTTCAACACCGTCACCACCGTTCGTTGCAATCCAGTCCTTCACGTTAGAGACGAAGGAAGAAAGCGTTTCGTCGGAGGAGGCGATAGCCTTGAGGCTCGATTCCGCTTCCATGCCGCCCACGGAAACGATGAGCTTCACACCGTTTTCCTTGGACATGGTAGCGAGGTTCTTGAAGTTGTCGGCATCGTATTCGTCGGCAAAGGCAACCGTACCTTCTGCACTCGGAGTGATAGACATGTAGTGAATATCAGTCACGAGATTGTAGCGGATGTCCTTGGCGTAGAACTGGGAATACTGACTCCAATACGGATAGAAGCCAATCACTTTGTCAGCAGCAGCCTGGGCCATAGCAGCGCCCATAGCAAGAGCCAATGTAATAACTTTAAAGTTCATTTGATAACCTCTCATCCTTATTGAATCAGACGATCAACGCCATTGGCGTCACGGCAATACAAGTTGTAATCCGGAACAAAATCTTCGGCATACTGGACACCTTCAAGCTGCTGACCGGCAATCGGCAGTTCAGAGCGAGGAGTACCAAGTTCCGTCGGAAGGCAATAACGATATGCCCAACCATGGATTCTGCCATACATGTTGAAGTGCTGGCTAATACCCATGTAATCCACAGGAATAGCGGTCAACAAGGCAAGGTCATTGTCAACGCCTACATAATTGTAGCCGTCAGCCAAAGACTGGAGCTTGGTTGCGTCAGCAGAGAAGGTTTCCCATCCTGCTTCCGTTCCACCGCCCATGTACGGGTCCAGATAAATGGCTTTCAGAGTCTCAAGGTTTGTCACGAAAACAGCATCTTCTGCAGCCTTCAGTTTATTAAAATCAGGGAGCTTAAGTCCCGCATTTACCCTGAACTGTTCGTTATAGTCCGCCACCGTTTCCCTGATCTGCATCATGCGCAATTCCGGATGCAATTTCATGTACACTTCCGAATTGAAGTCTGCAGGGAAGCTATCGACATAGGGATCATCAACACTCATCGAGGAGCAGGCGCCCAAAACACCTGCCAAGAGAATCATCGTGTACTGGTGAAGTTTTTTCATTTTCAGCACCTCTTAGAAATTCACCGTCACATCGGCGGAAAGTATGTTCTTGGTGATGGAAAGCTTGTCTTCGCCCGCAACAGCACCAGTATTATAAGAATACTGAAGTTCGTTGGTAAGCATGCCATACTGCAAGGACAAGTAAGAAATCGGAGCAAGTTTCACACGGACACCAGCCATGATCAAGCGTTCGTTAGTTTCCTTCACGTTAAAGAGGAAGGGAGCTTCTTCGGTGCCGCCGACAAACGGGACGCCACCTCTGTCAAAGACCTTCTTATACTGCTGGAAACCGGCGAGCAAGCCGAACGGACCCCAAACATCGGCGGTAATACCGGCAACGATGCGAGTAGCCTTACGCTTGAGGTAAGCGTTTTCGGAAGCCTGCGAGAAAGAGCCCTGAACGAGAATCTGGCGATCGAGAGCGGCGAGTGCACCAACATCGACACCAAGACCCGCAGCAAATTCCGTAAACTTGTTCTCTTCAATTACCGGGATACCAAGACCTGCCCATTTGCCATAGTTGGCATAAGTTTGAGTCAACAGGTTGACACGGCCATTGAAGAACACCTTGTCTTCCCAGTTCACATCGACCTGGGCGACAATACCCTTACGGTCAGGAGTAGCCATGCCGAACGGCAATGCAAGACCGACAGACGGATCGATATCCATCAAAAGGTCCTGTTCGGCTTCGAGCTTCTTCGCAATATTACCCGTGTAACCGTTGCGGTAGAAGTGGCCATTCTTGTAGTTGTTGTCCAAGCGAGAATACATGTACTTGCTTTCTTCATCGTTAGACAAGGTATTCGTGCTGTTCGAGGTCATCAAGTTGCTTGCATTCAATGTCGTGGAATTATAGACATTGAAGTAGAGATTTTCGAGGCTAGAAGCTCCGAAAGTCGACATGATGGCTTCAGTAACCGGAGTACCGTAGAAGGAGTTCGAATTGAGGATCACCGAACGTCCATGATAGATCGGAGAAGATGCCAGTTCAGACCAGAAGCTGGAATCCGTCTTGAGGTAACCGGCCTGAGCATTGAACTCAATACCACTAATGTCACCCTTCACAAAGAGGTTGGCATAGAAGCTGTTACCATCCTGATCGCGGTAATCCTGGTTCGTATAGACATTCGCATCAGAAACTGAGTTCTTGACGTAGACAATATCCTTGCCGTCCACATTCTTGGACATGATGGTATATTTCGACGTCTTTTCCGTCGTCATGTAGTCACGATCGACCTTCCACTTGGACATGGCAAATTCGCCGTTCAAGCCAAAGGTAACCGGAAGTTCCGGGAGCACCTTCTTGGAATCGAAAGCGAGGTCAGCAGAAATGACCATGTTGTTGTCGTAATAGATCGTATCGGCATTGTCGATCGACTTCGAGCGGCGAGTCTGCTTGCGGTCCATCAAGTTGACGAAGTTCACGCCAAGATGGGCTCCATAAGCATCGGCACCGGCACGTGCACCGAGGAGGTAACGGTCAGAGAAGTCGAAGTCAAAGAACACCTGGTCGGTCTTCTTACCCGTGTTGCGAAGACGGGCACCCGTGAGCTGAGCGGTGATATTATCGACCGGACCCACATTACCACTCTGGTAAGCGACATTGAGACCCTGCAACAGGCGGCGGCTCGTGGTATCGAGGTTACGCTTTGCAAGAGCTTCGCGACGCTTTTCCGCAAAGATTTCCGGTTCCTGGAGGATTTCGGTCTGCGGAGTGTAAATGGTGAGCGGGGTATAACCGACACGCATGTAACCCAAGTTGAAGTCCACATGCTTATTGAGGATCGTACCGTCGTAGCTGAACCAATGACCGATAATCGGGTTGTTGTTTTCGTCGTAAGCGCTCTGCCAATCCTTGTGCAAGCGCAACTGGACGTCAATCATGGTTTCAGAACTCGGACGAGCGGTCAAGCGCAGGTTCACATCCGTGAAAGCCTGGTTTTCCTGAGTCGGAGATTCCGGAACGCCTTTTGCAAACTGATCGGAAGAAGCGAAGGAAGCGAGAGCGCCAGCCTTTGCCGTACCGTTAATCTTAAGTCCAAGAACTGCTGCATTGAGAGAATCCAGCTTTTCCAACAAGGACTTCTGTTGCGTCACAACCTCAGCCTGGTTTTCAGCAGCAAAAGCAGATGCGGCCGAGAAAGCTACTGCGGAGGTCAGTAAAAATTTGCGCATGTTCATATTGAAATTCATTCTAGTTACCTCCCATTAAAATTCCACATTAATGGAAGCTTCAAAGATAGACTGACTAAACTTATGCTGGTAGGTTCCCGTTACACCATCAGCCTTGCCCTTCTTGGTATTGCTGAAGTAATCAGGCAGATTACGCGGCGTACCGGTAACGGTAGCGGTGTTATAGTCATTCGTCACATTGATCATGCCGTAGTTGATAGCGAGCCATGCATTGTCGGCGACCGTGTAGTCAAAGCCAACCATCCACTGCATCTGCTTGCTCTTCATGAGAGGAATGTCAGCACCGACTTTCGTTTCGACATTGCCGACACCGTAATCGGAATTGATCATCTGGAAACCAGCCGTAAAGCCGAGACGCGGCAAGAACTGGGCGCAGAGGCCAGCGTTGATGAAGTCGCTCTTAAGAGTGCCGACCACACCGCCGTACATCATGTTGTTCTTGCTTTCGGAATGCTTGTAAGAACCGGATACTTCCAAAGCCTTGCTGAGACCAGCAATCTTGGCGATATCAACCTTGGCGCCACCGCCGAATTCCATGTAGGAAACCTTGTCCAAGCCTTCAATTTCAGGCTTGACCTGATTGAAGATGCTCACGAGAGCCTGAGCTTCAACCATTCCCTGCCAGTCGCCCTTGATAAGAGCGCGGACACCCATGCGGTTTGCAGTGGCAAGACCGTTCGGCAAGGCAAGCTGAAGAGCCGGATCCATCATCAAATTGAGGAGAGCGAGCTGTTCAGCGGTATAGACGTTAGAACCCCAGGAGTTCTTGTTATACGGAGCGATGTTGTAGCTCTTGGACTGACCGTCCCTAATCTTATCGTCGTTCGTACCGAGAGAGCGGGTCATCGGAGAGAACTTCGGAGAGTAGTTGTAGAGAGCGTCAAAGGTGGAGTAAAGCGGAGAGTTCACGCCGTACTTGACCGTTTCGCCATCCTTATCGGAGTTCAAGATGCGCTGAGCAAAGAAGCTCGGAGACTGGGCGAGGTTGTTGAACCACTTTTCATCGTTGCGGATGAAGTCGAGGGCAAGACCTGCACTCCAGCTATTGTCCACCTTGTAACCCACGTTCAAGTTAGCAAGAATTGCAGAACCGTTAGCAGATTCTTCGGTCGTAGGAAGGGTAAGCTGGGTATAAACTGTTTCACCAGTTTCAGGATCCGTCAGTTCTTCACCAGTTGTAGGATCGATAGCGGCCGGGCCCTGGACAACCTTGCTCAACGTCTTCGTCTTGTTCATGGACATGGCGTATTCAGCAACAAGGTCAAGAGTCAGGTTCTTGTTCTGCATGAGGGCAGCCACATCGGCACCGACGCGAGCGCTCAGCACGAACGTATTCTGCAAAGCATCATCGTACGGATTGATCTGCTGCATTTCGTAAGGGTTAGCCTTATCTCCAGGAACGAAGCCCACCGGGTCCCTGTTCACATGGCGGTAAGTATAAGAGTTGGTGCTCTCGTTATCGAAAATGAGCATCGGAGTCACGCCGACAAAGATATTCTTCTGCATCGGCAATAGTTCGATGTTGCCACCGACAAGCCACTTGTCCGTTGCAGAGGCAAGCGACGTACCATCGACTTCATCACCCGGAAGGATGTTGCCTTCGGCACCGGTAAAGTCAAGCACCGACACGCGGTTCACGCGGGCGAAGAATGCTTCGGCACGGAGTTCACCAATCATCGGGTCGATTTCCTGACGGAACTGGAGATTCACACCCTGGAGGTTGCGCTTGTTGCCTTCGAGGAGCTGTTCCTTCTGGGCCATGTGGCGTTTACGGGCGAAAATCGTCGGTTCGTACATGATGTCGATACCCGGATTGTAGATCGTAAGCGGAGTGATTTCCTGACGGAAGTCACCGACAACCCAGTAGAAGTTCTTGCCGATATTGCCTTCGACATTGAGCCACTTGGCTTCGAGAGTCTTAGATGCAGCAGCAAAGTATTCCTGCATACCGCCGCCAAGGCGCATCGTCACGTTGGCGCGGACAAATTCGTACGGACGGAAACCGAAGTTCAAGTCAGCACTGACGAATTCGTTGCGTTCCACATCCGTCATGTTGTTGATACCGGTCGGATCGTTATCCGTAGAGAAACTGGAGCGCTGTGCTACAGCACGGATGCTACCGCCAATTTCAACGCCACGCTTGGCGTTTGCACTATCAGCCTTGGCCTGCAAAGCCTTTTGATTATCCGCAACAGCGGAAGCCGATGCGGCAACCGAGGCAGAAAGAAGGGCGATTAAAAGTCTTTTCATTTTCATATTCATCTTTAGCATCCTCCCTTAGAACCAAGCCTTGGTTTCAGCAGCGATGTAATGGGAATGCCAATTATTTTCAGAAACGGTTTCGTCAGAGTGCGTCATGAACTTGTAGCGGAAGTGGAGACCCACACGGTCGGAGAAGTCCCAGTCAAAGCCAAGGCCAATAGCGAAGTCCTTGTAGTTGATCGGAGCCTTTTCATAAATGTAGGTACTGACTTCGTTAATACGGCTCTTGTTCTTTGCCGAAGCAGACCACTGAGGCATAGCCTTACCGGTTTCACGGGCGACATAAGCCTGGCTAGACCTGAACGTTTCGAGACCGAGGATACCCACCATGTGGAATGTCGGAGTCACGGCAACAGTCGGTTCAAACTGACCGTAGAAACTCGTCATGAGCATGTCGAACGTGTTTTCGGAAACGGCGATCGGGGCAAACGAAGTAGAAACACCGGAGAGAGCAACAAAAGCGGTCATCATGATGTTGCGGTCGGTACCGAACCAGTGACCAATATCGTAACCACCCATGAAGGACATGTAGCTAGACCACTTGGCGTGTTCCGGAACCTGTCTGAAAACAGCCTGTTCACCGTTTTCATAAGCGGCGAAAGATTCCCACATTTCCCAAGTACCACCATAAAGACCACCATGCTGGCGATACATCTTAACGCCATCAGCAGCAATCTTTTCGACACCGACACGGGAAACATAGGACGTACCGGAGCTGTTACCGGAGTCAGCCACGAAAAGCGGCTTGTGCTTGGTCCAGGAGTTGGTGCTTTCCCAAATGTTGCGGCCGTTCAAGCGGTAGTTGAACGAAATCACGTCCTTGCCTGCTTCGATCTGGCGATGCTGAGCATACTGGAAGTCAAAGTAGCCACGGTTGAAGCTCGGTTCCAACTTGAAGTTGATACCAGCCATGTTCGGGGAGTAGCGGAGAGCACCACCGTTGAGGTAGAATTCATCCTTGCGCCAGCCCGGGAAACGGGACGGGTTCGTAAGAGAGTACGGAGAATAGAAGCCCGGCTGGAAGAACACGAGTTCTGCAGTCATCGGCCAGCCTTCGATATACTTGCTCTGAGCCTTGACATAGATACCGATCTTCGGATCGCCAACGCTAGATCTCTTGGTATCAACAGAATAACCAGAAGACTTATTGGTTGCCTTATAGTCATCAATGACTTCGGACTGGTAGAATGCCGTAGTATCAACAATGCTCAAGCCCAAGTCAGCCATCAAGAAGAGCTTCGGTGTAACGTTGCCCTTGACATCGATAGAAGCCACGTGGGTATTGAGGAGTCTCGGAGTTGCATCACCGGTACTCTGGATACCATAGTTAAGCCACTGGTCACGGAATTCATCTTCGCGGATGATACCGTCATCATAAGTGACGCCCAAGTAGTTCACGCCAACGGTCAGGTTGTCGGCAATCTTTTCCTTGGCGATACGGCCATGAAGGATTGTACCACGGAAATCGTAGCCACCCATCATTTCGAGTTCGCCCGGCTGGCCACCGTACATACGGAGACCGTCACGAGTTGCCACGTCGGCATCCATCGGCTGGGACACGAGGAACTGAGCCTTCAAGTCATACGGGAGCTGGTAGACGTTAGCAAAGACGCCACCGAAGGAGCGGTTCGTCCAGAAAGCACGACCACCTTCCTTGACCGGCTTGAATGCCTTTTCCTTATAGTAGGTAGAAACGGTCTTTTCGTCTTCGAAAAGTTCGTACTGCCATACGAAACGCGGGTTCGTTTCACGTTCCCACATGGTAAGCGGGGAAGCGTTAGCCCAGATAACACCGCCTGCGGTAATGTAGGCGCCGAACACACCTGCACGGATATCGACACCGACGTTCAATTCTTCATTGATGGTCGATGCATAGTAGTCCGTAGAGTGATCGTAAAGGACGCGTTCATCGTAATAGGCAGGAGTCTGAGTCGGGTGCTTAGCCAAGTCGTTCGTAAAGATACCGCTCAAGTCGAACGGGAACGAGAGGTTCGTAAACAACGTAATGTAGGAGTTCGGCATGGCGACGACGTTCACATTCAAGACTGCATCGACGCTTGTACGTGCCTGGTCATCCTTGACCCACGGGCTCTGTTCAGAATAGTGGAAATTCTTCAAACGGAAAGCCATGTAACCGGAGACTGCCAGTGGCAGATCGTCCTTGCCGAGAAGAGTCGATTCCATGTTGTTGGAAAGAGTATCCAACGAAGCGTGAAGGGAATCAAGCTGCAACTGCGGAGGAAGAGCCCACGCAGCACCGAGGCTAGACGCTAATAAAAGGGAAGAAACTGTTTTGCGCATAAAATCCTCTTAAATCTCGTTGCGGAACGGATAATGAGCCGGGCCTTCGTACGGCTTGCCATGCTTCTTAATCACAATATCATCGATCCAAACTTTGAAGGATTCGTTTTCATCCTTGCGGACTTCGAGACGGAAGCCCTTGAAGTTGGACCATGCGAACGGGAGCATCACTTCGCGCGTGTTCTTCGCATCCCAGTACACACCGGTATTGCCGAAGAGCTTCAGAGGAATGCTGAAGTGCTTCCATTCGGTCGTAATTTCACCAAGGCTCTTGGAACGGAGCTTAACCTGGAGGGATTCGCCGTTGCTCTTCACGCCATCGTCAACGAGCACGAACAAGGCGTTTTCGCCACCCTGGGCACCTTTAAGCCAAAATTCGAGAACACCTTCTTCCAAATACGGAGTCAGGTCCACGGAACCCGCAATACAAATGGCGACACCGGAATAGTCGCTCGCGATAAGTTCGATTTCCATGGAGAGAGCACCTTCCATAGCGTACTTATCCGTGAGTACCGGTTCGGGGTTTTCACGCGGATACTGGTAGGTATAGCCACCACCACGCGGAATAGCTTCACGCATGACAACGGTGACAACTTCCTTATCAGGACGGAACGGCTTAGGATCCTTCATGACAAAGTGGGACTGGTCGCGGTCGCGGTAATCGCTAAAGCCGTAGCCAGCAAAAGAAGATGAAGCAAGAAGCATCGCCGCTAGAGCGGACTTCCAAATGGCTTTTTTTAAGTTTCCATTCATAATAGGTACAATTCTCCAAATTCGGATCATCTACAATATAGCTTGTTTTTGGGAATTTTCGATCCAGTGTTTTGCAAAAAAGGCTTTGCAAAGCTAGATGTATCAACGAAATACCGCTTGCTAAGCCACATAAACGCTGGACTCAAGCGTAAACGGAAATTTTTTCGTTTGTAATGTTTCTTAATGTTTACAAATTAAAAATTTTGACGGTGCTCACAATGGACTCAAGCGTAAACATAAGATAAGCATGTTTTTAATTTTCTAATTTTTGTTTTATATAGATTTTGAGAACACGCATTTAAGTATCATAACCTTTTGGGGGTTACCATGATTAAAAAGATTCTTTCTGCAATGGCAATCGGATGCCTCTTTTGCGCATGCGACAACGGCACCGCTCCTCCGCCGGCCGCATCATCCAGCAACAAAAGCACAGCCGTTCCCGTAGACTACACCGCCGGAAGAACCATGAACAAGATTCTTGGCCGCGGCATCAATCTCGGTAACTCCTGGGATTCCGATGGAAACGATGACAGCGGCTGGGGTAACCCCATCCGCGATACGGATTTCGCCATCATCAAGGCAGCGGGTTTCAACTCCGTCCGCATCCCGGTCCGCTGGCAGAACGGTTCCGACTATACCAACCATACCGTTAATCCGGATCGTCTGGCAGGCGTCCTCGAAGATATCCGACTCGCCATCGCAAACGGCCTTGCCGTTGTCGTGAATTTCCACCATTATACCGACCTGAACTGTGCCGGTGGCGGCGGAACCGGTTGCACTTACAACGCCGCCGAATTCGAAGCCGAAAAGACACACTTCCTCATGATGTGGGCACAGGTGGCACAGGCTATGGGTGAATTTCAGGATAACCAGGTCGTTCTCGAAATCTTGAATGAGCCCATCATCCCGAACGCAACGCTTGTGGACCAGCTGATGCTTGACGCCTACACCGTCATCCGCACGTACGCTCCGGGCAAGACCATCATGTTTGAAACCTACCATGCCGCAAAGTTCGAAGACCTCGAAAGCCTGCACTTGCCGCAAGACGGAAACATCATCTTTAGCGGACACTACTATCAGCCATACCAGTACAGCCATCAAGGTCATCACGGTAACAAGTGCCTTGGCGACGGTGCCTTCGCCAACACGGCAGCATCCGACATGCAAATTTACAAGGCTCTCGCCCGCCGTCTTTATCCCGACATCAACGGTACCGATCACGTCCCTTTGAACATGGGTGAATTCGGTGTCGCCGGCGGTAGCAACATGGGACAGTGCGTATGGTACAATCAGAACGGAGATCCGGAACAAGGCGTTTGGCCCACAGACCAAAATAAAGCCGCATGGGCTCAAAAGACCGCTCAGGCAGCCATATCTAGCGGGATGTCCTTCCATTATTGGGGATTTGGTCAGACAGGCGGATTTGACGCCTACAACGTATATAGCGAAACCTGGTATCCGGGATTCCCGCAGGCACTGTTACAATAATTACGGAATATTACGGGCGAACGAGAGAACCGCCCCAATGTTCATCAAAGAAGGCTTGGAACAGAGGTTCCGGGCCTTTTTTCAATTCTTCGATGACTTCAGCCGTCGGGCGTTTGCCACGGTAAAGTTCGCGGAAGGCTCGTTCGAAAAATGCAATGCGTTCGGGCGGGAATTCATCAGCATGCAAACGGAGCGCATGGAGGTTGAGGGACGCAAAGCGAAGCGGGTTCCCGAATGCACGACTGCAAGGGGGAACGTCATAATCGACCTTGAGCGTGCCGCCCACAAAAGCGTAGGCGCCCACCTGATTACGTTGCTGCACCGCGGTAGTGCCACCGAGGGTGGCAAACATGCCGATACGCACGTGGCCGCCAAGTTGGCAAGCGTTCGCAATGACAGCCCCCTCGCCAATTTGACAATCGTGCCCCACATGGGCATAAGCCATAATGAGGACGCGTGGCGCAATGCGAGTGCAACCGCCGCCCTGAACCGTGCCACGGTTGAGCGTCGTGTATTCGCGGATGATGCAATTTTCGCCAATTTCCAATCGAGTTGGCTCGCCCGCGTACTTGAGGTCTTGAGGAGGCGCCCCGAGAATAGCCCCATCGTAAACGTGCGTATTCGCCTTGATGGTCACGCAGCCGTAAACGCGCACGCGCGATTCGAGCACCACGTTTTCACCAATTTCCGCACCTTCATCGACAACGCACCAAGGGCCGATAACAGCAGACTCGTGAACGTTGGCATTCGGATGAACAAAAGCGGATGGATGGAGCATAGCCGTAATTTAGTAATTTCCTATATTTCCCCACATGGGTGGCATTATTCTCGCATGCCTGACTGCGCTTTATGCGCTACTGTTCCTATTCTTTATCATAGGACTGTTAAAGACGCATCGTTATAAAGGCCCAAAGGCCACCCCGAGTGTTTCGGTCGTGATCCCGATGCGCAACGAAGAGGAGTTTGCCGAACGCACACTCGAAGCGGTCGCTGCCCAGGACTACATTGGCGAATGGGAAGTGATTTGCGTCGATGATCGTTCTACGGACCGCACGCGCGAGATTCTCGAAAAGTTTGCCACCACGCACCCGCGATTCCGCGTTTTGAGCCTTCCGCAAGACTTACCGCAAATCGCAAGCCCCAAGAAGCGCGCACTCGAAAGCGCCTTCAAGATTGCGAAAAACGAAGTGCTCTTGACGATGGACGCCGACTGCATCCCGCGCAAGAGCTGGATTACCGCCATGGCCGGGCGATTTGTCGATGGTATCTGCATTGTGCAAGGCCCCAAGCAGAACAACGGTTCGCGTTCAATGCCGCACCTCTACCAGAAACTCGAGACTCTCGGCTACACCGCGATGGAAGCAGCGGGCTTTAGCCTTGGCCGCCCGATTGTCGCCAGTGCGGCATGCCTAGCGTACAAAAAAGATCTGTTCTTTAAAGTCGGCGGATTCGGAGACCTCATCAACCTCTCGAGCGGCGATGACGACATGCTCATCCACAAGATGATGAAAATCCCGGGAACGAAGGTTTGCTACAATCTCGACAAGGATGCTGTGATCGAGACCGCCCCGGTGCACACGTGGAAGCAACTTTTCAACCAGCGCGCCCGCTGGAGCAGTAACGGCACGAACTACGAAAGCAAAGCCTACATCCTTTTGCTCACGCTCATTTACACATACTACATCTGGATGTTCGTGAGTCCATGGTGCGCTATATTCCTCGACTTTCCGTGGCAATGGTGCGTATTCAGCATTCTGCCCAAGATTGTCGTGGACTTCGTATTCTTGAGCATTGCATCCTGGAAACTCAAATCCAAGCGCCGCATGCTTGCGTTCTTGCCTGTAGAGCTTATCCAAATCCCAATGATTGTGTTCTGCGTCCCCGCAGGAATCTCGGGAATGTTCCGATGGAAATGATTTAGACGAGAGACTAGAGCCGTTCTTTCGTCTGACTCCGGACCCACTCGATTGCTTCTTCGGCGTTCTTGATTTTGCCATCGAGCTGGAGCTCAAAGCTTTGCTTGATGGTCTCGCCCATTTGCTTGCCCGGCTTGAATCCCATTTCCATAAGCATTTTGCCCATGAGGAACGGCTGCGGAGCTGCATTGAGCAAGTCGAGACTTGTAACAGCCTGCCATAGCTGTTCCGGGAATTCCGGGGCGCCGGCGGCGGCGTAATACTTACGCGGGGTGGCTTTCACAAGCAGGCACAACAGCTTTAAGCCACCCAGCTTCACCGCCATGCGGCGAAGCGCCGGCGCATCGCTTACAATTGCAAAATCAAGCGTGCTATAAGCATTCAAAAGCAGCGGAACATTCTTCACCAAGTGCGATTCATTCGTAATGCGTTCGAGGAACTTGAGAGATGTTTCCGGACTCCCGCTGAGAAATGTAGCAAACGCAAATTCCATCACCTGATCGTCCGAAAGTGCGGTGCACTTGGCGTCACCAACAGCTCCACTAGCCGCTTCAGCATTCGCAAAGTTCCTGCGCAAGCTCTCCATGTTGTCAAGCATTTCGCCTAGGTCTTCCCAGGAGCCATGCAGTGGCGAAACTTCCGGGAAAAATTCATTCAGCTTGATGTCCAAAAACGCGCGCAATCCAAGCGATGGCTTGCCCGGCTTCAAAAGCCACTTCTTGAATTCTTCGAACAAGCGTTCGATAGAAAGGTCTTCGAGCGAAAGCGTCTGGCAAAGTTCAATCGTCTCGGGTGCAAGCCTAAGCGCAAAGCGACTTGCAAACTGCACACCGCGCAAAATGCGCAGCGAATCTTCGACAAAGGCAGGGCCCACATGGCGCAACAAACCTTTCTTCAAGTCGTCAATGCCGCCGTACGGGTCACAAAGCGTGAGTTCCGGAAGTTCCATGCCCATCGCATTGATGGTAAAGTCTCGGCGGAGCGCCGCTTCCTTAAAAGAAAGCTTTTCGTCCGTATGCACCACAAAACCGCGATGGCCATAGCCAACCTTGCTTTCGGTACGCGGGAACGAAAAATCGAGCGAGAGCCCCTTCATTGCCAAGTGGATCACGCCAAAAGCTTTCCCGACAAGATTCGTGCGACCGTACTTCTTTAAAATCGGAATAAGTTCATCTTGCGTGAGGTCGTACACTTCAACGTCATAATCACGGCAAGTCCTGCCAAGGAGCGCATCGCGCACCCAGCCGCCCACCAAGAAGGCGCGACCACCCGCTTCACGAATTTCGCCCGCAATAGAAAGCAGACGGTTCGGCAAATCCGGTTCAAACGTCTTGCCTGCAAGAGTTTCGATACTCGGCATTACTTATCCGCCTCGACAGACTTGTAGCGGTCGTAAATGCTCATCGTCTTTTCTTCAGAAGAATCCTGCAACAACGTAGAAACCGGGATTTCAACCTTAGAAGAATCCCCAGTCGTTGCACTTTCCGTATTGGCATAGCGGTCATAAATACTGCCACCAGTCGGACCCGATTCATTTTTCTTTTTAGATTCATCTTCGCGGCAAGTGCGGAGTTCGTTTTCCATATAGGCGCGCTGATCCGGAGAATACGTCATCGTATTCAGGCGATATTCAATTTCTTCACAAACAAGTCCTTGACGCTCGCCAGCACAACCCACCAAGAGCATAAAAACAGCTATAAAGGCAAAACCGATAACTTTATTCATAGAATGTCCTCAACTCAAAAATCAATGGATGACCAGGAGTTTTCCTTTTTTAACCTTGGATTTTCCACGAATAATATACTGATAGACACCTGGAGCCACAATATTTCCATTATCCATCCGGCCATCCCATTCGGCACGACCACCGACAACGCGTTCATTGGCAAGTGTCGCCACCAGTCGACCACCCCTATTGTAAATGTTGATGACAGCATCATCCGAGATGTTGTTGAACAACACATACTGATGTCTATTCGGGCGGAAGGGATTCGGGAATACCTTGACTTCTTCACGGGCAGCATCGGTCATGTTGCCTTCCGTACTGCGCAAGTCATTCCTCGTGTAACGGGTAACACCGTTATCATGAGCAAACCAGACATAACCGAGCAGCGAGTCAATAGCCACATCCTGGACTCTATCGCTCAGAAGACCATGCCATGTCGTAAAATGGGTTACAGACAATGTATCCGGATTTGTCACTCGCGGAGTCAAGCGGTACGCTCCGTTCGTCGAAGTTCCAACCCAGAGGTTTCCACGGCTATCCACATCAATACTTGTAAAACTTGCACTTGTAAGGCCGTTTGTAGAAAGCGGAGTTCTCAGAGAATCCTGCTCTTCGTTCCAATATGCAAGCGAAGACGCCGTTACTATCCAGAAATAATCCGTCTTCGGTTCATAAACCATGTCCAGCGGAGTGGATGGCGTTCCGTAATAGTTCTTTACCTGAATCTTTGACTTTTTCAACTCACCGCCCATCTGTTTTGGAGGTGGGAACGTAAATACATCCAAGCCACCATCGGCATCCGTCGTCAGCTCCTTACGAGTACCGACATAAACTTTCCAATCGCCAGTTTCCTTGTCAATGCGGGCGACCATCGGTCCACCAAGCATTGCACTGCCGATATTGTTTGCGCAAGAGATATTGCCGTTCAGGTCTACATAGATGAGGCTGTACCCACTGTTCGAGCCCGACGTCGTAAGGAATCCATTGTTATCCGGAGCGGGGATCGTCCACACCGCCACAGTGTATGGCGTCTTGGGATTTTCCAGAATGTTGTCCATGCAAAGACCTTCTGTCGCCATAAAGGACGTTTCCAGAGATTCGCCCCACTGGGAATACATGAAATAGCCCTGTCCCCAGATATGGTAGAATACCGTACCATCAGGAATGACCGACAACGTTTTCATATTGTGACCTAGAGCATCCGTGTTATTGCCAATAGCACTAGGCAAAGCGAGCTTAGGTTCACTCCATTCGTTACCAAAATTACGCGAGAAAAGACCTTTCTTGGAAGCAGCTAAGACTCCTCCTCCCGGAAGTACCTGAAGTTCGTAGGCGCCTCCAACGGCAAACTTCTTGTACTCGATCAATTCCGAAAGCTTGCGACCATCGTAATAGAATATATCGTTAGGCCCTGCCAAAATTGCCTTACCCGAAGGCTGCAACGAAACCCAACAGACTTTAGACTGTAAATAAGGATGACGTATCGTATCATTCTTGATAATTTTCACAGACTCCTTTTTTTCATACAAGACCGAATCTTCCAACGCATGTCCACGGAGAGTGACTAGCGGAGCATCCGACGAAATCACAGAGAACGTATCAAGAGCGACAACCGTCTCGCCATCCTTGTCCCAAATTCTCATGCCTTCCGAAGGGAACGTCATGAGCTTACCATTCTTCCATGCGATATCCTTAATGTCATAGCCTTTGTTAGATGCAGATTTTACGACACTCCAGGAATCCTGATTATAAAGCTGCACATCCGATTCCAGATTTTCCCAGTCCATCTTGCGCACGTAAAGAGATTGACCGACAGCGACAAACAGGGAATCCCCGCGAACCTTCATGGCACTAATAGATTCCGACGTCAAGCTCACATCCGAAATACGATCCACAGTGATAATTGACGTCAACGTCTTGAGGTTAAAAAACGAGAGGCGGTTTTCGAACGCAATCGTCAAAACGGAGCCGGACAAACAAACCATGCCAGGGATCACATACACTTTGTTGCTTGCGTAGGAACGGCTAAGGACTTGCCAGTAACCGTTTACCATCGTCGAAATGATACCGAAGTCGCTCACGGCAAAGATTTCATTTTCCGAAACGACCACCGCACTTATGGACTGGTCGCCAAGACCATTCGACGTCGTGTACAAGTCATCTGCGGTATTCGTCCTGTAACGGACGCCGCCACCCGTTGCCATCAGCAAGCCGTCGCCATAAGGCGCAGCCGACTTGATCGGAAGCGGGCTTGAAAAATTGAGCCAGCCATCAACGGCAAAAGCGGTTGTGGCGAGAGCGAGGATACAGATAAGCTTTGACAATATTTTCACATTCTAAAATTACAAATTTTAAAAACTTTTCAACCGGCATATTCAATAATTTCTCGCAATGAGGCGTCCCGACCAAAAACCATTTTTAACAATTCCTTTTGTTGGACCATCTTTTCCCGCATTTTTTCAAACGCTTTTATTCGGCGCCTTGTAATTCCCGTTCTAGAAAGTCCTATCAAGTTACTCAATTCATCTGTATTATAGCCTACAATCGAAAGTTCCACGATCATCTTTTCTAGCGGACTCAATACCGAAAGCAGGCTTGAAAGCTCCCCTATAATAGCGCTGACGTTAACATCCTCATCGGGCAGCGAATGCTCCAAGTTTTCAGATGCCGTATAACGCTCCATGCGGTCGTACAGAATCGAAAGCGGAATTTCCCGGTTCCATCCCCTTTTCCGATAGCCGCTATAATGGCAATTCAACAGAACCGTCTGAAACCATGGCAACAAATGGACTCCGTTGTTCAACTCACTTGCCTTTTGGCAAAAACGGAGCGCCACCTCCTGAAACAAGTCGTCCGCCTCGTCTTTTAAGCCGCACTTTTTCAAACACAATTTGTATATTCTGTAGGAATATTTTTTCCAAACACTACCTACCCAATCGCGGGGTTGGTCACAAAGGAAACCCGTATATGACATAAATGTTTTATTTCCAATATTTTCTACTTCTTTCAACGGGACTTAATTTATGAAAATTTTAGACAAATTTAAGGAATTTGGAAATTTTGCAAACAACCGTTTGCAAAAAACGTCATTTTGCATGCTATTGTTTGCAACGGCTATTTTTGCGGAAGAGTTCAACATGAACAATATGCCGCCTCCAGAAGCTGGCATGAAGTATTCTGTGGGGGCTTTGCAGAAAGGTTCGAGCGTTACTGTTGAAATCGAAATTCCGGATAACTGGCATGTAAACGCAAATGTTGCCGCCGATGAATTTTTAAAACCCTCGTCTATCGAGATTTCGGCAAAGGGCATTCACTTTGGAGAGCCCAAATGGCCAGAACCGATCAAGGAATACAGCGAAGCCTTGGATCTCGAGAATCTCGTGTTCAAAGGACTCTTCCAAATCACGCTCCCGGTCGATAGCGTCGAAGATGATTACGACAGCTTGACGACCAAGGCAACATTCCATTACCAGGCATGCGACAATTCGATTTGCCTCGCTCCATCGCAAGTGACATTTGGACTTGGACCGCTCGGGTTTACAAAAAAAAGCGCATCGCGAGATGATGCAACTGCTCCTGGAGCCAAAAGTGCTACAAACTCTACAGTGAAAACGGGCGGAAACGCCGCTGCAAATGCCACCGGGAATGTGATCAATGCGCCAAGCGCTGCTGGGAATACCACAGAAGGTGCCGCCGGAACGTTCATTTTGCTTTTGTCCGCACTGTTCGGTGGCTTAATTCTGAACTTGATGCCGTGCGTGCTTCCCGTGCTTTCGCTAAAGCTTTTCAGCTTGATCAAGCAGTCTCGTGAGAGCCGCCGGCGCCTGCTTATGCTAGGCGCCACGACAACCCTCGGGATACTTGTGAGTTTCTGGACGCTCGCCGGGGTTGTCGCCGCCGTCAAGGCGGGCGGCGGAAATGCAGGCTGGGGCATGCAATTCCAGAGCGCTGGATTCATTGCATTCATGGTCGTGATTCTGAGCGCCTTTGCGATGAGCTTTTTTGGAGTCTTTGAAATTTGGCTTCCCGGAAGCGCCACCACCAAGATGGACAAGGCTGGGCACAAGCAGGGCTTTTGGGGCGCATTTTTCACAGGCGCACTCCTCGTGCTTTTGAGCACACCGTGCTCTGCACCGTTTCTCGGTACAGCGATGGGTTTTGCATTTACCGCATCGACCCCTGTGCTGTTTTTGTTTTTCACCGCAGCAGGCATCGGGCTTGCACTCCCCTACATGCTCGTAAGTGCGTTTCCGAAAGTCCTGAAAGTTTTTCCGAAACCGGGCGCATGGATGGTCACGCTCCAGAAAATCATGGGCGTTCTTTTGCTCGGCACAGTCGTATGGCTCTTGTGGGTTGTGCATGAACAAGCCGGAAACGTCGGCGTAGGCATCTTCGCCGCCATTTCACTTTTGAGCATCGCCATGAGTTTTGCGATAGGAAACATCGCCCCACCGGGCGTCGCGTTCTTTCGCGAAGTGCTCTCCGTTGGCGGCGCCGTTGTAATCCTTGCCATTATCTGGTTTGCATTTGCATCGCCAAAGTTCGAAGCCGAAGTCGATGCAATTTTCAAGGCAAGGTCAGTACAGCTCGTCACCGAAGATGGCTGGTACCGCTACACGCCAGAACTCATCGAAGAATTTGCGAAGTCCGGTCGTACCGTATTCATTGACGCCACCGCCGACTGGTGCCTCACTTGCAAGGCAAACGAAGCTGCCGTCCTCAACCGCGATGATTTCAAGCACGCCATGGACAGTCTGAATGTCGCCCGCGTCAAGGCTGACTGGACTCGCGAAACACCCGAAGTCACAGCGCTCCTGCGCAGCATGGGCAAGTCCGGCGTCCCCGCCTACGCCATCTACCCCGCAGGCGATGCAAGCAAGCAAATCGTTCTCCCAGAACTCCTTACGACAAGCGCGATTGTGGAGAAGATTGTAGACGGTAGACTGTAAAATTGATAGTGGTCAAAAAAAAGGTGGCTTGAAGCCACCTTTTTTCGCTTTACTGGCGAAGCCGGAATAAATCCGGCATGACAACATTAAACGCGCTTGCCTTCACGCTTGTAGCGTTCGATGCATTCCTGGTAGAAGTCGAATGTCTGCTTGGCAATCGTCTTCCAGCTGAACACGTCAATGGCGCGCTTGCGGCTGACTTCGCCCATCTTCTTTGCAAGTTCCGGATTCTCGAGAATCTTGTTGAGCTTGTTCGCAAAGTCCGTCTGGAAAGTCTTCGGATCAGCAGGTTCAAAGATCTTTTCGGAAACCGGCTTGAGCGGCACGAGGTAACCCGTTTCGCCATCGACGATGATTTCCGGAATGCCACCGACAGCAGAGCCAACGACCGGCGTTCCGCAGCTCATGGCTTCGAGATTGATAATGCCGAACGGTTCATAAAGAGACGGCGTCGCAAAAACGGTTGCATGGCTATAGAGCACGCGAAGTTCCGTATGCGGCACAGCGTCCTGAATCCACACGACTCCATCACGTGTCTTCTGGACTTCTTCAATCAAGCGCTTGCATTCATCGGCAAGTTCCTGCGTGTCCGGCGCACCGGCGCAAAGCACCACCTGAGCATTCTTGTCGATCTGCGGGATTGCCTGAATGAGCTGGCTGATGCCCTTCTGGCGCGTAATACGGCCCACAAAGAGCACGAACGGACGCTTCGGATCCACGCCCCACTTCTTCAAGATTTCTTCATCGAACGTCGGCTTGTAAAAATCCGGATCGATACCGTTGTAGATAACCTTCACGCGATCTTCCGGCACGCCGTAAAGCTTCATCACATCGCGCTTCATGCCTTCGCTCACGGCAATCACGCCGTCAGCAGCTTCGTAAGCGGTGCGTTCAATCCAGCAGCTCATGTTATAGCCGCCGTCACCGAGCTGTTCCGCTTTCCACGGACGGTGCGGTTCGAGCGAGTGCGTCGTCAAAATAAGCGGGCACTGCAAAAGGCGACTTGCAACCACGCCACCGAAATGGCTGTACCACGTATGGCAATGAATCACATCGATATCCTTGAGCGAGGACATCCACTGCAAATTAATATCGAGCGGCTTCAAGATTTTCTTGAAACGTTCATCAGCCGGATTATGTTCTAGCTTCTGGCTAAAACCAATGGCTCGGATATTGTCTGCATCGTCGTTCTGCGGACCAAAGCAGCGTGCTTCGATGTGGCAGAGCTTGGAAAGTTCTTGGCTCAGGAACTTGACGTGGATACCTGCACCGCCATAGATTTCTGGCGGAAACTCATTAGTAAGGATAGCAGCGTTCATAATACAGCAAACAGTGTTTAGTGGACAGGGGTTCGGTAAATGTCCGCAAACTGTTTTCGTGAATAATTATAAAAAATTGTATAAGGAGATGCCCTATCAAGTCTGGCATGACAATAATATTTGCGGGCATGACAAGCGTAAAACAAACACCTCGACCATGAAGATCGAGGCGCTTGGTGTTTGGAGTGTTTAAGAGATTAGAAGTTCTTGCACTGGCCCTTCCAATTGCCGCGTTCGCCAACAATCGGGCCATTGATGTACTTGCCACTAGAGCCAACGAAATCAGCCTTGCGGTTGTCTTCGCCACCGAGGTGCCAACGCATCCATGCAACCGTTGCAGCCATGCCGCCCCACGGACCAGAACCATGGCCCCAGCCGCATTCACCCTGCTGGCATTCATTGCCCTGACCGCCCGTCATCTTGATGAGGCATGCCGGAGCCTTGACGCCCCGGTTGTTATAGTCAGCTTCGGCGTTCGGGCGTTCCATGCCGCCTTCGCCATAAACAATACCGATAGTCTTGCTTGTAGAAACCTGAGACATAGCCGTATGTCCGAGGTCACCACTATTGTTGAGCATGGCGGTAATCACACGGTCGTCCTTGATGAGGGCCTGTTCAGATTCGAGACCGCCCATGGAGTGACCGGAGCAACCGACCTTCGTCATATCAAGCTTCTGGTACAGAGGATCATTCGGATCCTTGTTCTTCTTTTCGAGCCAGTTGAGGGCAGGAATTGCCTGGGTTGCGTTACCCGGAGATTCACGGAGTGCTATCACGACAAAGCCGTGAGAAGCGAGACGACGGATAATACCACCGTATGCACCCGGTTCCGTGCCGCCACCCGGACCCCACACGACAACAGCGTGCTTCTGGTCGTTAGAAAGCTGTTCCGGATAAGCAAGGATTCCACCGCCATCGTGACCGGTGCGTTCAATGTACTTGACCTTCAACTGGTCCTTCGTCTCGTCCGTGCCTTCGGCAAGGAAAACACCCTTCGGCTTAGCTGCTTCGCTGGAGCTCGATTCGACCTTTTCTTCAGAACTGGAGGAGCTTACAGCAGGAGCCTTTTCAGAACTAGAACTTACAGCCGGTGCGGTAGCAGAGCTCGATGCCGGAGCGTCACCGCAGGCGTTCGGCAAGCTAGAAGCCAAGCACTTGTCATCAGAACTAGAGCTTGCAGCAACATCTGCAGAAGATTCTGCGCCCGGAGCAGCTGCGCTGCTGGATCCTGCCTGCGGCCCAACATCCGCACTAGAACCCGGAACAGTTGCACTGGAGCCAGCTTCAACAGTCGTACCAGAAGTCGGCTGAGCGGCATCAGAGCTAGAAATTTCTGCGCCAGCAGACCACCGAGAGTCAGAACTCGTGCCCGGCTGAACTTCTCCGGCAGAGCTAGACGACAAGCTGGCAGTAAAATCGCTAATTGCAGACGTGACATCGTCACCGCAATTTAGGAAGACCAAAGAACTGGCCAACACCACAGTTTTTAAGAGTTTAGATTTCATTTTGTTCTCCTATTTTTCCCATAACCTGTATAGAAAGTACCTTATAATATCATCGAAATTTCATGTTTTGAACAAAGTCTCGTGGATAAAAAGTCCAAAGGTAAACAAAAGAAAACGCCTCGATCGTAATGACCGAGACGCTTGGTTGTTGGAGTGTGGAAATGATTATGAATTAATTAGAAATTCTTACATTGGGTTTTCCATTTGCCCTGCTTACCGATGATGCTTCCATCGATATACTTGCCAGTCGTACCCACAAAATCTGCCTGACGTTCGTTTTCGCCACCGAGCTGCCAGCGCATCCAGGCAATCGTTGCCGCCATGCCGTCCCAGGAACCGGAACCATGGCCGTAACCGCCTTCGGAATTGTTCTTCGGACCGCCCGTCATTTCGATCAGGCAAGACTTGATATCCGTTGCCGTTTCGTAATCCTTGATGGCGTTCGGCTTTTCCATGCCAACTTCACCATAAAGCACCGCAGCCGTTTTTTCTTTCGGGAAATTCTTGATGACACCGCCATTCTTGTCACCGCTATTGTTGAGGAATGCGGTAAACACGCGCTTGTCCTTGATGGCTGCCTGCTCCGATTCCAAGCCGCCCATCGAATGCCCAGAGCAACCGACCTTCGTCAATTCAAGCTTCTGGTAGAACGGGTCGTTGGAATCCTTGTTCTTGTTTTCGAGCCAGTCAATCGCCTTGGAAGCCTGCGTTGCATCGCCCGGCGAAACGCTCAAGGCAATCACGACAAAACCATGCGAAGCGAGTCTGCGGATCATGCCTTCGTAAGCGCCCGGTTCCGTGCCGCCGCCCGGCCCCCACACGACAACGCCGTGTTTCTGGTCGCTAGAAAGCTGTTCCGGATAAGCTAAAATACCCTTATTATCCCAACCCGTATTTGTCTTGTAAACGACCTTCAGCTGGTCCTTTTCTTCTTCCTTACCGCTCGCAAGGAAAATGCCCTTTGGAGCTTCGCTCGAACTAGAAACCTGTTCGCTGGAACTCGACTGAGCCTCGGAAGAACTGGACGCCACATCGCCTGAGCTAGACTGCACATCAGAAGAGCTGCTCGGAGCATCTGCCGAACTCACCGGAGCTTCGTCGGAACTCGATGCAGGCGCAATTTCGGAGCTAGAGGTCGGTGCAATATCAGAACTAGAGACCGGCGCATCACCGCAAGCGTTCGGCAAACTTGATGCCAAGCACTTGTCATCAGAGCTGGAACTTTCAGCCGTAGATTCTATGCTTGATGAAGAAATATCACCAGTAGACGATAACGGAGAAGTTGCAGAATCGTCCCCGCAGTTGATAAAGGCAATGGCACTTGCCAAAATCACACCCTTAAAAATCTTTGATTTCATTTTAGGCACTCCTTTTTTTACCAAGACCTTAATCCCATCCTTCAATAAAATACCCCCAAAAAAGCCCCGTGATCAAAATCACAGGGCACGTTTCGTTGACAAAAAGTCCAAAGCTAAAAAGGAGATTAACGCGGGGCGTAGATGCGGGACATGAATTCGGCGCGAGTCTTTTCGTCCGTCTTGAAGCGTCCGAGGAGCTGCGTCGTGACCATCATGGCACCCGGCTTTTTCACACCACGCATCGTCATGCACATGTGCGAAGCTTCGAGAACCACGGCAACGCCCTTCGGCTGGAGCACTTTTTGAATAAGTTCTGCAATCTGGCGCGTCATGCGTTCCTGAATCTGCGGCATGCGAGCGTAATATTCCACCACGCGCGGGATCTTCGAAAGACCGACCACACAATCACCCGGAATATAGGCCACGTGAGCCTTGCCTGTAAACGGCAAAAAGTGGTGTTCGCACATGCTTGCAAACTGGATGTCCGGCACGATAATCATTTCATCGTACTTTTCGTGGAAACGCGTCTTGAGGATGTCTTCGGCCTTCATTTCACCCGTAAGGCTAGTCATGAGCTCGGCGTACATCTTTGCAACACGTTTCGGCGTATCGATAAGGCCTTCGCGGTTAGGGTCTTCGCCCATGCCTTCCAGAATCATCCGGAAGCCGTCTTCCATTTTCTTAAAATCCATAATGTACCCGCAAGCGATGAGGTATGAAGTCGGTTGCCTTCGGCATCCGTCGAGCGCAAAGATAGCAAAAAAGAGCTTACACGAAAACGACTTCGTTGCCTGTGCGAGGAGTTTCCGCGCGGTTCGGGAGTCCTGATTCCGTATCGGCATAGCCAATCGCCACAGAAGCGTAAACGCGTTCATCTTCCTTAAGACCAAGACCGCGCAGGTATTCCAAAAGCGTCGGGTCTTCATTCAGCCACTTGAGCTGATTGATGTAGCAACTGCCAAGGTTGAGTTCATTCGCGGCAAGCATCATGTTTTCGACAGCGCAGGCGACATCCGCCATGTTGTTGCCATATTCTTTTTTATTCGCAACGACGATAAGCACAGGCGCAGTATAGCAGAAAGAATAATTGCCCTTGCGCGAAAGCGTGATAGAATTCTTGAGGCTCTTGTAAAGGTCTTCGCGAAGTTCCATCGCTGCAAATGCGGACTGCACGAGTTCCTTGAGCTTTGCAATCACCGCCGCATCCGAAATCACGAAAAAGCGATTACCTTGCGCGTTACCGCCGGTCGGTCCGAATTGTCCCGCTTCGGCAATCAGTTTTAACTTTTCGATTTCAACAGGTTGCGCCTTGAACTTGCGCGTGCTGCGACGGGTCTTTATGGCTTCAAGTGTATTCATAATAAATCCTTCGAGACTCTTTACTTGTCAAGCGGGAGCATCAAAATTCTAGACTTGCGTTTTTGATTGTAGTGTTCACGCTTGGATGGCGGCAACTCATCAACAGTGCCATCGACAAACCCAAGCTGATAGAACCAATCGAGCGCCTGCGTTGTAAGCAAGAACAAAGTCTTATAGCCCTTCATACGACCAAGCGAAATCAAGTGGCGTACAATCGCATCGCCAATACCCGATTTGCGGTAGTTCGCACCGACAGCAATGCCAGCAACTTCAGCCATGCCATTTTCAAACGCATGGAGAGCACCGCAACCGTGGATGCTGTTATCGATGCTGTACACCACGTAATCAGCAAGCTTTTCAGAAATGGAGTCCTGCGTACGCGGCACCAGGTAACCCTTCGCAATATAGTCTTGCATAATGCGCAAGATATCCGGAATGTCTTCGATAGTCGCCGGGCGGATACAGGAGTACTGGTTTGCATACACCATGGTTCCGTCACCGCGAGCAGAGAACACTTCCTGCAACACGCTGCCCTGAAATTCACCGCTCAACAAATGCACACGGTTCGCACCCGCTTCGCAAGCGTTGATGGCATTCATCAGGTAATCCATTTGTGCAAAGTCGAGCACATCGGAATTGAGTTCCAGAAGTTCCTTCGCCTGGTCCACGTCCATTGCAGAAATAAGCCCGTTGTCCGTCGGTTCAAGATACTTCGTGTTCTTGCCCGTCACGAGACCTTCGAGCTTGATGCCGCTTTGGCTACCGATGAAGAACAGCTTCCCAACCTTCAAGTATTTGCAAAGTTCGGTAGCAAGTTCTGTACTAGAAATATTGTAGGCATGTCCAATCTTGTTCCAGCCAATCGGCGGGATAATCGGCACAAACTTCTCGTTCATGAGCTGTTCCAAGAGGTCGCGCTGGATGCGTTCAATGCGACCGGTGCGCATGTAGTCGACACCGTTAATCACGCCCATGCTGCGCGCCAAGATCCAGTTGCCTTGAATGCCACTGAGACCGCTCGCCGTGAGGTGGCTCATGATGCGTTGCGCAACACCCAAGGACGCCTGTTCCACAAGCGGAAGCGCCTCTTCGTTCGTGAGTCTCACGCCGTTATGGAATTCTGTCTCAAGGTCCCACGCCTTGAGCTGAGCATCGATGCTATTTCGCGTACCCGGCACGATAATGATTCGGATACCCGCCTTATGCAACAAAGCGATATCGCGCATCAGCACGGGGAACATCGGATGGTCCATCAGGCTATCGTCAATTTTCAGAACGAAAAGCTGACCTTTAAACCTATCCATATAGCCAAACACTTCACGGATGAAACCGGCTACTTCGAAGTGCTGAGAATAAAAATCGGACGCTGCGTTATTCATGGGTTAAAAAGTAGCAACAGAAAAAGCGAAGGACAGAACATCCTTCGCCATTTGAACAGAAAAAAGCCTTTTTTTGCGTGGCGTTCCGCGCATTTCGCGAAACTACTTCGCCGGGAATACCTGCAACAGCTCCACCTCGAACACAAGGAGCGCATTAGGCGGAATTAAAGGCGGAGCACCGGCTTCACCATAGGCTAAAGCACTCGGGATCCAAGCCTTTACCTTTTCACCGACCTTCATTTCCAAGAGCAAATCCTGCCAGCCTTCGATGACAGAAGTCACCGCAAATTCCATCGGGGCACCGCGCTTGACGCTATTGTCAAATTCCGTTCCGTTGAGAAGCGTTCCCACGTAATGGACTTGCACCTTGTCGGTCAGCTTCGGCTTGATTCCGGTACCTTCCTTAAGCATTAAATATTGCACGCCTTTTTTCGTGACCCAGATTCTCGGATCCTGAATATTCTTCGAAAGGAACGCCGCCTGGTCACTTAAAGCCTTACGTGCAGCAGCGGCCTCATCAATATCCTTTTGCATTTGCATCTGGTTGAGCAAGTCCTGAAGCGCAGCCTCGGACTGGGAATCCGTCATAAGGATCTCGCGAGAGGAATCTAAGACATCTCGCATGGCATCCATAAGGACATCCAGCTTAACAGGAACATTAATATTCGAAACAGCCCTGCCGAAGTCTACACCAAGCGCATAACTATAACGGTCAACCGCATTGTCCAAAAATACTTTTTGTTCCTGAGGTTCAGTTGGTTCCGGAACAGGGGTCAAATCAGGTGCACTAGAGGCTTCTTTAACCTCTGCAGGCGCAGGAACCGGATTTGAATCAACTGCGGGAGCAGATTTACTACCTCCGCAAGCCACAAGAGCGCTCCCCACAAAAAATATTGGCAAATAACGAAAAATTTTCATAAAAACGGATCCAATCCTATTTTTTATCTCTAAAAATACTTTTTTTGGCGAAAAAACGCAAAAAAATGTGAGTTTTATCTCTAATTTACTATAAATGTAAAGAAAATCACACACTAACCCTTTAATTTTTCTTACTTTTTTGCTATCTTCGCGTTGAAAGGAAAATTTACAATGAAAAACAGCTTTAAGTGTTATATTGATTCTGCAACAGCTCAAAAAAAGCTGTTCGATGAGTCTATTGATAACGTTAAAGGCGCCTTGGTTAAAGTTGTATCTGAATCCATGGTGCATAGCGATAGCGAAATGCAGGTTTTCAAAAAGCAGGAACCGGCTTATTCGACTACGGGTTGGCTCAAGGGCGCCCTTTCTTACCCCTGGGCAATCGTAAGCATCGTTATCCCATCGATTCTCGAAAACCTGTAATTCTGAAACGCCCGCCTCAAGCGGGCTTTGCTTTTTTAAGAATAACGCCTCTTTTTACTTGTCATGCCCGCCACCGAGCGGGCATCTCCTTTTTTAAAGAAAAAACACCTTTAGCGGCGAGTCTAAATTTTTTATTTTTGCAAAAAACGGAGATTTTATGGCAGCACTCATTCTCGATGGCAAGGCTCTTGCCAAGACTACTGAAGAAGAACTCAGCGCCCGCGTGGCAAAGCTCAAGGAAAAGACCGGCAAGACCCCGATTCTTGCAACGATTCTCGTGGGCGACGATCCGGCTAGCGCCACTTACGTCAAGATGAAGGGCAATGCCTGCGCTCGCGTGGGCATGGAAAGCATCCGCGTGGTGATGGACAAGAACACCACGACCGAAGAACTCCTGGGCAAGATTCAGGAACTCAACGAGAACCCAAACGTGCACGGCATCCTTTTGCAGCACCCGGTTCCGCGCCACATCGACGAACGTGCCGCCTTCGAAGCCATCGACGCCCGCAAGGACGTGGACGGTGTAACCTGCCTCGGCTTTGGCCGCATGTCCATGGGCGAGCGTGCTTACGGCTGCGCAACGCCGGCCGGCATCATGCGTCTCCTCAAGGCTTACAACATTCCGCTTTCTGGCAAGCACGCCGTGGTCGTTGGCCGCAGCGCCATCCTCGGAAAGCCGATGGCCATGATGCTCCTCAACGCGAACTGCACCGTGACCATTTGCCACAGCAAGACCGAAAACCTTCCGGAATTTGTGAAGCAAGCTGACATTTTGGTCGGCGCCGTCGGCAAGCCGGAATTCATCAAGAAGTCCTGGATCAAGCCGGGTGCAGTCGTCGTGGACGCTGGTTACCATCCGGGTGGCGTGGGCGATATCGAAAAGGGTCTCGAAGAAGTCGCCTCCGCATACACTCCGGTTCCGGGCGGTGTAGGCCCGATGACCATCAACACCCTCATCTACCAGAGCGTGGAATCCGGCGAATCGTTGATTAAGTAATGTTCAACGTCACGCGACAGGTAAAGCATTTGAAAGGCGCCCTCGTGGCGCTTTTCGCTTTGTGCGCCTTCAGCGGAGCATTCGCATCAGAACTTCAAAAGCAGATGCTGCGCGACATGAAGAAATGCGGCAGCACCACCGAAGAAGTCACTTGCGTTGTCGAAGGCAAGGACGGCTGGCTCTTTTTGCAAGAAAGCCTAGTGAACGCCACCAAGCGTTGGAACGACAACACGCCACAGATCATCGCGTTCAAGGACTCACTCGAAGCACGCGGCATCAAGCTCATCGTCGTACCCGTTCCAGACAAGCTCCTTGTCGCACCCGAGCAATATTCCGATAAGGCAAAAAAAGGAATCAAGCTCCCACAATACAATAAGTGGGTCGAGAAGCTCCGCAAGCATAACGTGACTGTCATCGACGCGCTCGGCAAGATTAAAGAACTTCACAAGAATCTTGGCACCGAGACGCCCATGTTCGAACCATACGAAAGCCACTGCACAGGTCCCGCAAGACTCGTACTCGCCAACATGGCTGCAGATTCCATCGCACCGCTCCTCTACGGCATGAACCGCAAGCGCTACCCGTTACGCGACACCATCGTCGATGGCACCGGGAACCTCTACGACTTGCTCCACGGCGAAGAAATTGAATATAAAATAAAAGAACAGAAAGTTTTGGGCACCGACGGCTACAAGTATCGCGGTTCCAAAAAAGCCCCCATCGTCATCATCGGCGATAGCAATGTAGGTCAAGGAAAATCCTACGGCGCACAAATCGGCGCATACATCGCAGCAGCAACAAGCGTCGAAACATTCACTATCAGCAAAGTCGGCGGCGGCAACATCGGCCCGCAAATGTTCAAAGGCAAGTCCAGTTTTTTGGAAGGCAAAAAGGCAGTCGTCTGGGTATTCGACGGTCGCGAGCTCTATGGGCATTTTAAAGCTCCGGAATTTTAAATTCCACAAACCCGACCAACAGCTACTTCAGCTTCTCTAAAAATTCCTTAGCGTCGCAAGACTCGACGAGACTTTCGCCAAGCAGTTTCTGCAAGCGTTGTAAGTCATGGCTGCCATCGTGTTCAAAGATGACCACCTTCTTGAAGCGGTCTCGATGACGCAACAGGAACTCCAGATTGTTGATGTCCGTCTTCGGGAAACCGTAACCGATAAAGTAAATCTCTTCGGCATTTTTCAGGTAGTAATCGGCCTTAGACCAAAGCAAGTTGAAAAGACTCCCGCGCAAGAAAGATTCCTTGGCATGCGCCATCGGAATGAAGATGGGCGTGTCTTCGCAGTAGATGGGGAAACTGCGGTCCTGCGGTTCGACTTCACAGACGTTTTTCAAATCGAGTTCGTCACTTGCGCCCTTGACGGGGAACCAATTGAGCGAGCCGTGCAGTTTGATAAGGTCTATAGTGCGGTTGGATTTGCCACGTTTTGCCGAACGGTCGGCAGGGTCAATTTTTACGCCATAATCGACGGAAACTTGTTCGCTAAGTTCCTTATCCTTGGCAATTGCAGTTTCAATAAGCGTGTCGTAATTGAACGAAAGCAACAGCGTCTCGCGAGAACCTGACGCTGAATCGTTTTCGCAAGACACCAAAAATTTCTTGAGAATCGCAGCAGCAGATTCATCAAGCACATCGTTATCGCGACGGATGACGCTTGCAATAAAACGCAACAGTTCAAAACGGAGCGATGCATGGTAAAGGCGTTCACGCTCGCCCGGGAAAATCTGCGCCGAAAGAATAGACGTTGCCAAAGGCTCAATGCCCAAATAATCGCTATCGCCGTTGCAGAGCGTCAAAAAGCGCTTGCAATAATCGCGAAAATGCGGAAACTCGTCCGGGATTCCAAAAGGGATAAGTTCGTTCAAGTCGCGGAGCGTGGGCATCTGCGGCGAGAAGGACTTGCTAAAACCAGAACCAAGTACAAAAATACGGCGATAACAATTCGATTGCATCATACCGTTAATGTATAATTTTTAAGCGAAAATGAACTTAAAAATGAAGCCAGCCCGTTTCCATGGCTGTGATGGGTGTGACTTTCACGTTACCTTTTTCAGGGCGTTCAAATGCAAGGCCCGTCAAGAAGTTCATCCAGCATTTCGGCTGGAACTTCAAATTACAAAAGTGCGAGAGGCACGGTACAATCCAGGCATCATGTGTCACGAAGATGTTAAAGCGGGAATCGCCTTTTGCAAACATCATCTCGCGCATCTGTTCGGCGCGTTCATGCAATGGGAAAAAAGCATCGTGCTCGCCGGAATCAAGCCACTCGCAGATACCTTCGTAAAAACCTTCTCGCAAAGTCTGCTCATATGCAGGCACATCACGGACAAAGAAATCGCCAAGTTCATTCAGCGGCGTGACATTCACCGAGGCACCTGAGCAAACTCCAAAGCCCGCAAGCTTGCGACCTTCACCAATGCACTTCGCCGTTTCCACGCAACGCCCGACCGGGCTCGAAAAGTACACCGCATCGCCAATCGCAGGAATCACTTTCCCAAGCGCTACCGCCTGGCGACGCCCACAATCCGTAAGCCCCACATGCGCACCAAAGTCCTTGTCGTCGGGCGTGATGTGGTTGCGTTCAGCATGGCGCAACAGCAGATAAATTTTAGAGTTCCAGTCAACCTGGGCAAAAAAATCTGAAATTTGTACGAAGTCGTTAGTCATAGGTTAGTAAAGGAGATTCCCGCTCGGAGGCGGGAATGACAAATCAAGCGCCAATAGCTGCAGAAATCGGAATCCACAAAGCGTGTCCGAGCACAAAGCTCAAGATACCAAGCAAGAATCCGCAGATAATATCCGAGAACCAGTGCACACCAAAGTACACGCGCAAAAGTCCCCACGTGAGCGGCAACAGCATCATGATCCATCCATACTGCGGCACGCAATAGAACACCGTGCTTGCCACCGCCAAGTTGTTCATCGTATGGCCCGACGGGAAGCTGTATTTGTCAAGCGGCGGGACCTCCGCCTTGATTTGCGGGTTGGCGGCAAACGGGCGCGGACGCTTAGTGCTGAGCTTGACGCCCTCGTAAATGAGAAGGCTCATCGCAAGCGAAACAAGAGCCTGCCACAGAATCGGCAAAAAACTATCCCAGCTCGTTCTCCAAATCAAAAATGCTATGAACAGAGCCCAGATATAGCCATCACCAAGGCGCACGTAAAACTTGAGGAACTTCGTCGTCTTCGCAGAAAAATGCCGGTTCGTCCAATAAACTGACACGCGATTGTCAAAATCAGAAATCTTACGAAACATTGTTATGAATTTAGTATTTATCAATTTTTCAGGCAACGCACCGAGAAGTGGTAACCCTTTTTCGTGACATCGTATTCCGGGAAAGCATCATCTCGTGCCGTAAACTCGATGTAAATATTCGAATTGTGGCTATACTGCGATTTATGGAAATTAGGGTTGTCGTCATATTCCAAATGCACCTCGGCAATCCAGAACGCAGCACTTTCTTGGTTGAAAGTCCAGCCCTTTGACGGCAAAACGGAGAAACCGGTTTCATTCGTCGCCAAGCCCTCTTCCCAACCATTCTGGGATTTCACGAGACGACTCCCCAGCAAACCAAACTTTTCTGGATAGAGCTCTGCAACTGTCGTTTGCAATGTATAGAAATCATCGAACGAAGGCATATGCCAGCCGTCCGGACAAACGCCCCGGATGCGCGAAATAGACGGAATTGTATCCTTGCTAAAATCACAATCCTCGTCATACGAGCATTCACTCATACTTTTTCCCACAGCCGCATTCCAGGTGTAAAGGCGCCCATACATCTCGCAAAAAGCAGGATCGCCACCATCGCAAAAGCTAGAATCCGCCTCGTAATTCAAGTTCTGTGCCATCCATTCCTGCTTACCGATTTTCACAGTTCTGTACACTTGATTGTCACGAGCATCCAGCAGTTCCCCATATTCCACATCAGGGTTCAAGTACGCCGTCGTAACGCACTTGTACTTGCTGCAATCGTACTTGATTGCAGGGATTGTTGTAAGCGGCTTATCGAGAGAGCCTTTCACATACTGAGAATCGGCGACAGCAATATCTTCTATTTCCAGGGACTCGGAATTTTTATCGGCATCCGTCAAGACAACATCCACAGAAAGCTTTGCTTTAGAATCCGTATAGCTGAACTCATAGGCAAGGTGGAGCGAATCTTTTTCCTGCTCGACATAATCCTGATAAGCAAGTTGTCCATTTACAAAGAACGAGACCATCAAAGTCTGGCTTTTACGCCCTATCAAGTCTTCGTATGCGTCAAAGTCAAGGGAATACTTGCGTTCATGCTGTGTCCCGTTTGACTTGACGGAATACTTCGCATTATTGACCGTAACGACCTTCGGTGCCGTATGGTCAATAAACACATCCGAATCCAGGCGCATCCCGGCAACACCCTCACGGAAGTTCCCGGCAGAATCAAGAGAAAGCGCCCACAGCAGGGAGTCGTTTCCAAATTGAGCCTCGTTCACGGCATCATGAAATTCACTGCCAGCAGCAGACCTACGCACGGCCACCATGCTTATAATATAATGCCCTTCCTTCAAGGTATCTAGAATGTCGTAGACTTTACAACTCATGTAGTCCCAATATTTAGAGCACTCCACGAGAACGGCGTTTGCCCCTGTACTATCGTATAAATAGACTCTAGCCGAAAAGTAACCCTTATATTCCGTGCCATAATGCACGCTCGCATACTTGTTTTTTACACTCACATACCATTCCATTTTCGGGAATGTCCTTATCAGGGAAAAATTGACATTGAAACCTTCTCCCCAGGCAAGCCTGTATTCTCCATCCGGAAGAGCGGGATTATCGAGACTGCTCAAGTCCGCCTCATATTTCCATTTGGTTTCCCACCTTTCGGTATCGGTTGTATCACTCAGCAGGGTTGTCTTTATAGGGACCGACCCGACTTTTTCCTTCGCGGTGGAATCAGCAGAGATCTTTACAAGCCTGTATAATGTCGCCTCGACCTTTTCCATATTGTAATGGCACCCCACATCGCTTCCGTAGGCATAGAAGCCTTTCAACGACGAAATATAATCCAAATCGATCGGCCAACCTTCCCGATAATACGGCTTGGTATCGCAACCCGTTTCTTGCTCGGAACTGCTCGATTTTTCTTTTTCGCTAGAAGAGCTACTCGTCGTTTCGGGTTCATCTATAATCGGTGAAGAAGGTTCATCATCGCCACACGCCACCAACAAGCAAAGGGCAAATAGCAATTCAAGGGAGAGCCAATTTTTCATATTCATCCTCCTAAGCACCAAAAGAAAATTACGCCTAACGTAATATACAAAAAACGCCAATTTTGCGAGCTTTTTTTGAAGAAAGACGGTATCGGTTTTGACGGCTTATCTTTCGAAATCGGCTGGCACACCCATGGCAGCGTGATGATCGTGGTGCCTTACAAGGAAATTCTGCCCTATATGGAAACTTGGGCCCGCAGAATATATGGTTTCAATTGACGCATTCGTAATCCGCCTTAGATCCCCCCGCGCCAAAATACTATTATTTAGAAAAAAGAACGGGGCAAAATGTCCTATAGACCAAAGACGATCAATCGATTAGATTCTTCGACTTCGTCCTACGGACTCCGCTCAGAATGACACCTCTATCATGTTCTGCCAGCTGAGCCGAAGGCTCCCTAATCACTAACCACTAACCACTGATTACTAAAATGCGCGTACTCGTCCTCAACTGCGGCAGCTCCTCTGTAAAATTTGCTGTCATCGATACAAAGACCCAGGAATCCATCGCTAGCGGCCTCGTCGAAAACATCGGCGTGAACGGTCACACCAAGGCCAAAGGTCCTGAAGGCAAGATTGACTTCAACTTCGACTGCCCCACGCATGCCGAAGCTGTGGACCAGGTCAAGAAGTTCCTTGACGCCCAGAAGCTCACCTCCACGATCGAAGCTATCGGCCACCGCGTCGTGCATGGCGGTAAGTACATCAAGAGCGAAAAGGTCTCTCAGGAAGTCATCGACTACATCCGCAGCATCACGCTCTTTGCCCCGCTCCACGAACCGGCACACGCAACCGGCATGGAATGCGCTACCAAGTTCTTCCCGGGTCTCCCGCAAGTCGCCGTGTTCGATACGGCTTTCCACCAGACCATGCCACAGAAGGCTTACCTCTACGGCATCCCGTACAAGTTCTATGAAAATGACGGCATCCGCCGTTACGGTGCTCACGGCACAAGCCACCGCTTCGTGACCGCCGAAGCTTGCAAGGTTCTCGGCACCAAGCCCGAAGAAACCTGCCTCATCACGGCTCACCTCGGCAACGGCTCCAGCTGCTCCGCCATCTTGAACGGCCAGTGCGTCGATACCACGATGGGCTTCACACCGCTCGAAGGCCTTATCATGGGTACCCGTTCCGGTAGCCTTGACCCGGCAATCCTCTTCTACATCGCTAAGAAGTACGGTGAAGAATACGGCACCATCGACAAGCTCGACCACCTCGTTAACAAGGAATCCGGCTTGCTCGGTCTCTCTGGACTTTCTAACGACATGCGTACTCTCACGCAGGCTGCAAGCGAAGGCAACAAGCAGGCACAAATCGCCCTTGACGTCTTCTGCTACCGCCTCACCCGCGAAATCGACGGCATCGCCATGGCTCTCCCACGCATTGACGCCATCGTCTTCACGGGCGGCATCGGCGAAAACAGCTTCTACGTCCGCAAGCAGGCTCTCGACAACCTGAAGCTCCTCGGCTACCAGGTTGACGAAGAACGCAACCTCAAGAGCGGCAAGGAATCGAACCACCTCATCACGAAGGATGGCACGCCGAAGGCAATCGTCGTTGCAACAAACGAAGAACTCCTCATCGCTCTCGACACCGAAGCACTTGTCAAGTAACGCAAAGCAGAATAGTGAGCAACAAGTCCCATGCGTTAAGCTGGGACGGTTGCGAGAGTGAGCGCCAGCCCTGCACATGTTTTGCAGATTCTAGCGCGAACGGTCAGAAAAAGGCTCCGCGATGCGGAGCCTTTCTTTTACGCTTATGCAAAGTGAGCTTACTTAATCGTCCATGTCTGGTTGTTGACGCGGAGGATCTTGCGTCCCTGCACCTGGGCAGAAGCGTTGAGCACTTCAGCCGGGTTCACCGGAAGCTTAGCACTCCAGACCACGCGACCCTTCATGTCCATGATCTTTGCCGTACCGCGCTTTGCCATCACAGCATTCTGCCAGTTCATCTTCGGCTGAGCAAGCTGCGGTTTCAAGCCAATCGGTCTTTCACCAATGATAACATACAGCGGAACCGTCACATTCAACTTATCCGGATCGCTAGCCTTCACGCCAATCGCAAGAATCTGCTTGTCCTTGAACTTGACGCCTTCATTAGCCTTGACCGTAATCACGGAACCCTTCATCGAAATCGAAACGTACTTCAGCAAAGCGTCAGTCTCGTTCGGGGTATAGGTCAATTCATCGCCATCGACATCCGTCACAAGCGTATCCAAATCCCATTTGACTTTCCAGTCGGACTTTTCGGATACATAGATGGTATCGCGATGCAACAGCACAGGCTTGTCGTTTACCGGAGTAATCGTCACGCAGAATTCAAAGCTCTTGGAGCCAGACTTCTTGTCTGTTGCCGTCACGACCACATAAGCCTTGCCCGTAGAATCCTGAACGGAGTTGATTTCAAGGATTCCCTTATCCGTAATCTGAACCTTGAGCTTGCCATCCTTGCTCTTTGCAGAGTAGGTCAGCGGGTCGCCTTCCGGATCCTTGAACCAGGAGGCAATCACAGAACTCGTGTACTTCAAAGTTTTCGAAGTCGGGAAGTCTTCGGTCACAGTCGTATCGAGAGTGCTGGACTTTACGACAATGGTCGGGAGCAAGTTGCGCTTTTCGACCACAATTGTCACGATAGCGGCTTTGGACTTCGTCCCCTTGACAACGGCATAGTAACCAAAGTAATCGACACCTTCATAGCCTTCTTCCGGCACGTACTTGAAGCTACCGTCCTTATTGAATGTCAACGTTCCATGAGCAGGCTTCTGAGCAAGTTCAGCTTCCATACCCTTCGTCACGCCTTCTGGATACTTGTCGTTAGCAAGAACACCTTCCTTGGCATCCACCGTAAGAGTGCTATCGTTAAACGTGGTGTACTCGTCCTTTACAGCCTGGGCGACATCCTTCGGAGAGACAAGCTTTGCATAAAGCTTCACACCGACGGAATCCTTGCCATCCGAAGCATAGAAGAAGATAGTTGCAAGACCCGTTGCACTAGCCACCGGCTTCAGAGAAATAAAGTAGGTGCTTGTAGTCACGCTATCGACTGTAGCAATAATCTTTGTACCTACAGCCTTATAAGTAAACTTCTGCGTGCCTTCGGTAACTTCACGATCCTTAAAGACCAAGGACTTTGTCGGAATCTTGATCTGTTTTACGGTATCTTCGTCGAAGTCCATATCGAGAACAAGCGTATCCTTCAGGAATGCACTATCGGCAACCGTCACGGTCGGCTTGGCGTTGATCGGCACCACGTGGATGACCACAGTACCCTTGTTACTAATCATCGTATGATTTGCAGTTTCCACAAGCACGTAAGTCAACGTGTCATCGCCACGGAAATCCTTTTCCGGAGTATAGACGAACGAACCCAACTGGGAGAATTCCGTCAAAACGCCATGCTTGGTAGAATCCACCGGCACAACCAGGAAGTCATCGCCATCCGGATCCGTGTTCATTGCAGCAAGACCGCGCACAATCGGAACAATCAAATCTTCGCCTTCGTTCACTGTATACGACGTATCCAAAGCCACCGGCGGTCTATTGGCATCCTTGATTGTCAAGGCGTACTGGACAAAGACAGATTCAGACTTTCCATCCGTCGCATAAATCGCCACATTGATACTCGTATCCTTTTTAATACCGGTCGGAGTAAAGCGAAGGGTATCATTCAACGTAGCCTTGTCCATCGGAGTCAAGATGGAAATCAACGGAGCAGACATGTCAACGGCAAAAATGAGCTTGTCATTGTCTTCGTCTGCAAAAAGATCTACCAACGGAACTTTGACTGTATCCGTTTCATCAATCTTCAGCACAACGACTTCATCATAAGGAGCAAGCACCGTTGTCGGGTGATTTTCTGCAGGAGGATCATCCGGGCATTCCGGGTCACCCGGGCAAACCGGATCAGGTCCCGGACCTTCAGCATCAGCCGTAATGATAACGTTAAACTGAGCCTTTACAGAAGTTCCTTCGCTACTCAAAGCAAAGATATTAAGAGCTAATGCTGTATCGCGTTCAATATTCCTAGAAACAAACACAAGAGTGTCCGCCAAAGTCGGCGCATCAGCCGGCTTGATCTTCGTCAAGATATTGGCAGGCATCGAAGTCGCAATCGTAATCTCTTCATTTTCGCCCGCAGTAAAGACCTTCGAAAGAGGAATCTTCAAGGAATCCGTTTCCTTCATCGTCACGGTCTGAGCCTTGTTATACGGTTCAAGCACCGCAAGAGTCGGCTTTTCTACGACCGTTTCGCATTCACCGAGAGAAATGGAAGCAACCGTAATGACGTTTTTATGCCTATTGGCGTCACTTTCTTCAAGGTTTGCAGCAATGCCCGCCTTGTAGCTAATCTGAACAGCTAGCTGTTTTGCCAAATCCAACGAGGCAGTCTGGCCCCAGCCCGCTTCTTGAGCGAAATTCTGGAAATCAAGGTACTTCGCCGTAAATTCGGTTGCAGCCGGGAGGTTCACGCCATAATAGTTGTAGTCCGTAATAGTAGACTGCTTCAAGTCAAAACGGAACGGACGATCCGCCTTATAGGTAAAGCAAAGGCCAGAATGAGCAGAAAGATCTACATCCGTTTCCTGTCCACCAGAAGATTTCCACGAAAAACCAAAACCTGCAACACTATACTCTTCTGAATTGAGATCCAACTCTACAGAAAACTGCTTATACCCATCATCGGTATCGGAAAGAGTACCCTTTGTATTCGGTTGCGGCTGGGCATAGGAATACCACCCAGCCGGCTGCATGTCATTGCCTTTCTGTTTATCAAAACTCCAAACCGTCGTGCCGGCGAAACCCGTCGTCGCGCCAGCCAACGCCATCACCAAAGATAACGATAGCGATTTCATTATAAAAACTCCTCTAAGATTTCAACACCAAGACCCATCAGGGTAAATCTATATTATCCCGTGAGCTTTGTCACTAGGGGAGCAAAAAAAAATCATCCCAAATTGTCAAGGGCTTCGAAGCGCTCGTAAGCCTGTTCGAGCAGAGCCTCGTCATCGGCAATCTTTTTCTGGAGTTCCACGATGAGGGTTGCGTTCGTGTAGACTTCGGGCTTGGAAAGTTCCAGCTGGTAGTCGGCAATTTCCTTTTCGAGCTTTTCGATTTTTTCGGGGAGGGCGGCGTATTCGCGCTCCTCGTTGTAGCTGCGCTTTTTCTTTTTCGCAGGCGCGGGGGACGCAGAGGCGGCGCCGGCGCCAGCGTTAGAGCGAGCTTGCTTTTCGGCTTCGCGTTCGGCGGCCAGGCGGGCTGCCTGGGCGGCTTCCTTGTCGCGGAGCTTCTTGTTCGCCTCGTAATCGGAGTAACCGCCAACCGCTTCAAAGACATGACCATCTTCTTCGATGGCGAGGATGCCCGTCGCCACGGAATCGAGGAAGGCACGGTCATGACTGACAGTCAGGACGGTGCCGTTATAGTCCGCCAAAAGTTCCGCCAGAAGGTCGAGGGTTTCCATGTCCAAGTCGTTCGTCGGTTCGTCAAGCACCAAGACGTTGCTCGGGTGGCTAAAGAGGCACGCGAGCAAAAGGCGGTTGCGTTCACCGCCACTAAGCGCACTGATCGGACCACGGGCGCGATCCGCCGAGAACAAGAAGTCTTGCAAATAACTTAACACATGGCGTTTGACACCGTTCAATGTGATATAAGCCTGACCGTCACCGATGTTCTCGATGAGCGACTTGTCTTCGCGCAGGCGGGTACGCATCTGGTCAAAATAGGCAATATGGAGGTTACTGCCCAAGCGCACTTCACCCGATTCCGGCTGGAGTTCGCCAAGAATCAAGCGGAGTAATGTCGTCTTGCCGGAGCCATTCGGCCCCACAATGCCAATACGGTCGCCACGGCTGATTTCGGTCGAGAGGTCGCTAATGAGCGGACTCCCGTCATAGGAATAGCTCACATTCTTGAGACGCGCAACGAGGCGCCCGGAACGGTCGGCTTCCGTAATCTGCATGTTCACATTGCCTGTACGGGAGCGGCGGGCCGCGCGTTCTTCGCGCATCTTGATGAGGGCGCGGACTCGCCCCTCGTTGCGCGTACGGCGGGCCTGGATGCCCTTGCGGATCCAGACTTCTTCTTCGGCAAGCTTCTTATCGAAAAGTGCATTTGCCTTTTCTTCTTCGGCAAGCGCCTGGTCCCTAAACTGTACAAACTTGTCGTACGGGAAATCCCAACTGCGCACACGACCACGGTCAAGCTCAAAAATACGTGTTGCCGTACGGCGGACAAAAGCACGGTCATGGCTCACAAACATCACCGCACAATTCAAGCGCGTCACAATCCCTTCCAGCCACTGGATCGCGGGAATATCCAAATGGTTCGTCGGTTCGTCGAGCAAAAGCAAATCCGGATCTTCAGCCACGGCACGAGCAAAAAGCACACGACGCTTCTGACCACCGCTCAAGCTGTCGTAAGGCGCATCCGCATCGATGCCCGTCTTCCCGAGAATCGCCTCGGCAGTCGCATTGTGCGCGCCATCGTCCAGAATCTTCTGTGAAATCACAGAACCGCCGCTTACCACGGACACGCGGCCCATCACAATGTCGCGGACAGTCCCGTCGAGATGTGCGGGGATTTCCTGGATCATGCGGGAGACCTTAAGCCCCGTCTTCTTTACGATTTCGCCGGAATTCGCTTCCATCTCACCGGTCAGCACCTTCAAAAGCGTGCTCTTGCCCTCGCCATTACGACCCACAAGGCAAATGCGGTCGCCAGCCTCAATATCGAACGAGACATTATCCAAAAGCGGCGGACCGCCAAAACGCAGCAAAATATTATGAACCGACAAAATGGGCATAAAAACCTACTTCTTTTTCACAAAAATAAAAATCTTGCGTTTAAAACTTTTAATGCAAACTTTAAAAAAAAGGAGATGCCTTTAATTATCTAAATTTGGACGAAATGCGTTTTTTGTCTAAAAAGCTACTAGCACTAGCAGCCTTCGCCGCACCAGCATTTGCAGGAGTTGAAGCCGATTCCACGGACGACTTCCAGCGTTTTTCCGTCGTTCCCATTCTTGGCTATACCGAAGAAACCCGGTACCAGTTCGGGGCAATGGCTATCATATTCTTCAAACCTGAATTTACCGGCGGAAACTCCACCGAGCTAGACCTTTCCTTTTACGGCACAACACGCAAGCAGGTCACGGGTTCTGTATCACCCAAGTTCTTCTTGTTGAACGATCGAATTTCAGGAGATGTCGACCTCCATTACGAAAACTGGGTCGGTAATTACTTTGGTAGAGGCAACGATCCCGACATCGACGACTACCGCAAGTTCGACCGCCACACATTCTATTTTACATCCTTAACCGAAGCCAATTTTGGTACAAAGCAATGGCTTCCGGACTTCCGCTACGGGCTATTTTTCGAGATAAACAGCACCGAGATTGACCTCAACCGGTACAATTACCACGGGACTCTCAATCGCCCTGAAAACACAGACGGCTGGAGAAACGGCGTAGGCTACCATCTTTCCATAGACTCCCGCGACAACACCAACTGGGCTCGGCATGGTTACCTTGTACAATGGGGACACTACTTTTATAACAAAGCCTTAGGCGACTACAATTTCACCCATCAGGAACTCGATGTCCGCGGCTATACAGAATTCATCTGGAATACGTCCATGGCTGTCGGTTTCCTCTGGCAACGCATCGACGGAGACGCTCCTTTTGACAAACTTGCAGGCTCGGACGGGCTCAAGCGGTTCCGAGGCGTCGAAAAGAACTTCTTCTACGGCAACCAGGCGATGTTTTTACAAGTAGAATTCCGCAAGAAACTGTTCTGGCGACTCGCCGGTGACATTTTCTTCGAAGGCGGAAAAACGGGCGATTACTTTAGCGACCTTATGCGTAACAAGTGGCATAGGAGCTTGGGCTTCGGGGGGCGGTTGGCGCTCAACCAGAAAGAAAACCTGTATGCCCGCTGCGAATTTTCGTGGGTCGATTTCAAGCACCTCGGCATGACGATGTACGTCCGCGACGCCTTCTAGTGGGTAGTCACTAGTCAATAGTTATTAGTTTCTGGGGATAAAAAAAGCGGATGCAAACCCGAGAGCCTGCATCCGCCATTTTGAGATAGAATAATCAACGGTTTAAGGATTAGTCCTTAACGCTGTTCCAGTCCAACACACCCTTCTTCAAGAGGTAGATGTAACCGGCTTCGAGAATCAGGAGGAAGCCAAGGAGGATGAACAGCAATTCCCAGCCGCCAGCGAGGAACTGGATGGTCCAGGGATAAATAAAGGCGACTTCGAGGTCAAACACCAAGAAGAGCATAGCCACCATGTAATATTTTACCGGATAGCGCTCGTTTGCCGTACCGGAAACGTGAGCAAGGCCACATTCGTAAGCAGAACCCTTAATAAGGGTATGCTTGATCTTGCCCGGGTGCAAAACCCAGTTGGCGACGAGAAGAACTGTGGGGATGCAGAGAGCCATGATCACAAGGATCGTCATGGCGAAGGTGGTGTCGAAAATTTCAACATTGCTCATAGTGATTCCAAAGATAGTAAAAAAGTTTTTGCTACAGCAAACCATTTTTGTAAACTATATTTGGTAATCATGAAGAAAAATCTCCTTTCTTTCGTTATTGTAGGGGCCTCCACCCTCTTTTTCGGCTGTTCGGACGATCCAAGTCCAATGGCACCTCCTGTCTCCATCACTAGTTCTTCCTCTGTCGTTTCGCCAACATCGTCCTCCATTTCCAATCCGGGAGATTCTACGATTGTCATCGGCGTCAGAGACACAACTGAAAAGCACCAGACAGTAACCGTTCCCAGTCAATCGAGCGTCCAGCACCCTGACATGGTGGACGAAAGCCAGACGTACTGCATCTGGACCGCAGGTTGCGAAGCTACGGTGAAGCCGCCTTCATCCTCCTCCAAGGCAACACCGGTTGCAAAGAGTTCCTCCAGCAATAACGGCATTACCATCGACACGCCCGAAAACAAGGAACCCGTCGTCCAAGGTCTCCAGATGACCGACACGCGTGACAACCAGACTTACACCCTTATTCAAGTTGGCACAAAGCTCTGGATGGCACAGGACATCAATTACGCTATCGCCAACAGCGAATGCTACAACGAATCCGACGCCAACTGCGCAACAAACGGAAGACTTTACACATTCAACGGCGCCCAGAAGGCATGCCCGACCGGTTGGCGCCTTCCGAGCCGCGAAGAAGCTCAAACAGCTATTAACAACGAAGCTATGCCTTGGAGCTATAGCGGACGCTGCAAGGACGGCGACTGCAACTTCATGGGTGACATGGGCTTCCACTGGACATCCGGAACTCCGGAATCCGGCGACAAGAAATTCGACGAAAACGGCGGAACAAACGGAGCACTCATCATCGTGGAGAAATCTCCCGAATATGTCAAGGACAAGGAAGGCGAAGATAGATTGTTCTTCCAGGTCGACTCCAAGACAAAGCGCTTCAGCGTCCGCTGCGTCCAGGATTAACCAACGATTTTCCTCCTTACAACAAAGACTCCGCGCGAGCGGAGTCTTTTCCTTTTTCAGCAAGAACCGCCCCCTCAACTTTACTAAATTCCCTCTTATGCTACGTTCAAAGTACCAGATGCTCACGGACTCGCTTTCCGAGAACATTTTCAAGACGAGGACCCAGGCCAACCCGATCATGCTGGTGGTGCTCGCCTATCTTCTACTCATTGCGATTGGCACCGGGCTTTTAAGTCTCCCCGCATCCACCACTCGCCCCATAGATTTTATCGAAGCCTTTTTCACATCGATGTCTGCCGTCTGCGTCACCGGACTTTCCGTTGTCGACATTTCTTCTACATATACAGATACAGGCCACTGGTTCATCATCGTCCTCATGCAGCTTGGCGGACTCGGTATCATGACCGCATCTACAACACTTATCTTGCTTGCCGGCATGCATCCAGGATTTAGCCACCAGTCCGTATTCTTCTCCGAATTCACGCAAGAAGGAAACATCGACGCAGGTCGCATCCTCAAGGCAGTCATCCCATTTACATTTGTTCTGGAACTCATCGGCGGCACCGTCTACTTCACGCAGTTCGAATCTATGGAAATGTACGACCGCATTTTATGCTCTGTTTTCCAGGCAGTCAGTTCATTCTGCGGTGTAGGATTTACGTTGTTCCCCAACTCGCTCGAAGGTTTCCAGTACAACCCCGTCATGAACATCACCACCTGCATCCTCGTACTGGCAGGCGGTTTCGGGTTCCTTGCCATTGCAGAGCTGCGCTACATCTTCGACTTCAGCCACAAGGAAATCCGCCGCGTTTCTTTGCACACCCGCATTGCGACTTACGGCACCATCATCGTCATCGTCGCAAGCATTCTCGTCTTCTCGTTCACCGAATGGAACAACCTCTTTAGCGGACACACCATAGGCGAAAACGCACAATCCGTATTATTCATGGCGTTCACAAGCCGCACGGCAGGACTCAACTCCTTGAACATTCCTGACCTCACGCAGGCATCGCTCTTCTTCTTTATCATCATCATGTTCATCGGCGCAAACCCTGGTAGCTGTGGGGGTGGCATCAAGATTACGACCGCAGCAGTCATCGGGCTTTTGGGCATAAACAGACTCCTCGGCAGAGAAAAGACTCAAGTCATGGGTCGCACCATCCCGAACAACACCGTCGATAAGGCAATTCGAATTTTCGTCGTCGCCATGGTTGTGATTGCTGCGGCAACGCTCATTCTCCTCTGCACCGAAATTCCCTCCGGCACAGCCTACTCCGCCAACAGCACGCCATTCCTCAAAATTCTGTTCGAAGTCGTGAGCGCTTATGCCACATGCGGACTTTCGATGGGACTTACCGAAGAACTCACCACGGTCGGGAAAATCGTCATCTGCTGCGTGATGTTCATCGGACGAATGGGACCATTGTTCCTGATTTCGGCAGTCGCAGGCAAGCTTCAGGACACCGCTTATTACGCCGAAGAAGATATAATGGTCGGTTAACTTAATACTATATTTAAATTATGGCTTCTAGACAATTCGTGATTATCGGTCTTGGGAATTCGGCAAACTACCTTGCCCGTCATTTGACGTCGCTCGGTCATGACATCATGGTCATCGACTCTCATCCCGAAAAAGTCCAAGACTTCGCCAGCATGGTCTCGCAAGCCGTTGTCGCCGACAGCACCCGCAAAAAGCAGCTCGCCTCCATCCCGTCATTAACCAAGGCGGATAGCGTTATCGTCTGCATCGGTAGCAACCTGGAAGCATCCCTCCTCACCATCCTGAACCTAAAGGAACTCGGAGTCAAGCACATCATCGCAAAGTCGAGCAGTGCCGAACACACGAGCATTTTGGAAAAGCTTGGCGTTACAGATATTTTCCACCCGGAACGCGACGCTGCCATAAGCCTTGCCGAACGCTTGAACCGCCCGAACATGGTCGACTTCCTTCCGTTCATGGAAGGCTATTCCATCGTGGAACTTGTCTGTCCCAAGCAATTTATCGGTAAAACTCTTAAGACGCTGTCGCTCACGCACAAGTACGGCGTGCAGGTGATCGCCATTCGCGATCCGCAGGAGCCAACGCCTAAAATCGGTAACATTGCAGATGTCATCTTGCAAGAAGACGACGTGCTGTTCATCATCGGGCCAAACGAAGCTCTCGACAAATTAAAGGACTAGTTTAATCCGCCTTCTCCGACCGCGCACTTGTCGCACAGTCCAAACATATAGAGCGAAGTTCCCTGCAAGGTAAATCCGGAGGGAATCATCTGTGTGCAATCTGGCGGCGCTATAAAGATATCATAGACCTTGCCGCATTTTCTGCACTTGAAATGGCTATGCGGAGAGCAGTCCGCATCGTAGCGCAAGAAGCCGTCGCCAAAATCCAGCGAAATCGCCAAGTCATTTTCGAGCAACAGTTCCAATGTATTGTAGACCGTCGTGCGCGAAAGCGACGGGTATTTTGGCAAAAGCGCCATATAGATTTCATCGACCGTCGGGTGCGTCTTGACTCCCCGCAGGTAATGGTAGACACAAACCCTCTGCAGCGAAGGCCTTATGCCGTGATCCTTGAGTATGCTTGCTGTATCCTGCATATCACACCCCTTTTCCTCAAACATTCCATAAAAAAGCGGCCCCGCACGCCCTGAGACGTCCGGAACCGCACCACACTCCAATCTTACTTGAAGTAGCGACCGAGCAAGCCCTGGAAAGCAGAGCCGTGACGGGCCTCGTCCTTACACATTTCATGAACAGTGTCATGGATAGCATCGTAACCGAGTTCCTTGGCGCGCTTTGCAAGAGCAAGCTTGCCTTCAGTTGCTCCCGCTTCGGCAGCAACGCGAAGTTCCAGGTTCTTCTTGGTGTCGGCATAGACGACTTCGCCCAAGAGTTCTGCAAACTTGGCAGCATGTTCAGCTTCTTCGAAAGCGATGCGCTTGTAAGCTTCAGCCACTTCCGGGAATCCTTCGCGGTCCGCCTGACGGCTCATCGCAAGGTACATGCCCACTTCGGTACATTCACCCGCGAAATTTTCACGGAGGCCCTGCACCACTTCGGCATCCAAGCCCTGAGCGACACCGACCTTGTGTTCGTCAGCCCAGACAATCTTCCCTGCAGCAGGCGTTTCCACCTTTTCGAAGAACTTGCTCTTCGGAGCGTGGCACTGCGGGCATTCTTCCGGAGCTTCCGGACCCATGTGAACGTAACCGCAAACTTTGCAAACCCAGACCTTCATATCTTCTCCTTTTCCGCTATGCGGAATTTGATGAAATATTACAAAAACTCATTTAATTTTGTTCTTGTTTTTGTAACAATTAAAAATATATAATTATTTCAACAAAAGTCAATAGCTTGAAGAAAAAAAAATTAATCATCGCATTTCGCCAGATTCTACCAAATCGACAGCATAAAAAAAAACGACCCGTTCGGGTCGATTTAGCGCTTTTAGCTTTTTTGGAATTTTAGAAAGCAGCCGCTTCCGGAGCTTTTTCGCGAGCACGCTTGGCTTCGCTTTCCGTAGCGAGCTGGCGGTGCGTTACAGAACCTACTGCATAATAGCGATTACCCTTCTGGATCACCGCGGTATAAGCATCGAGAGCCTTCACCGAGAACCATTCCTGGTAGAGATTATGCACATTTTCTTTAAGGTTCGAAAGTTCGCTAATAGCCGGCGCACCAGATGCCTTGCCATACTTGAGCGTAAACTGGTCAGACATATAGGCAACAGCTTCAAAAGTCTTGCTCAAGCGAGCACGTTCGACACGACCTGTACGGATTTCAAAGGCATAGAACTTATCATTCTTATTGAAAATGAAGTCAACCTGAACTGGCAGTTCGCCGAACATATAAACAGGAATCACCACGCGTTCGCCAATGCCCGTCTGACCGTAAGGTTCGTAACCTTTTTTCATCATTTCTTCGATAACGGTTTCACGAGCGGCCCCAAATGGAATGCCAGCAAAATTATTCTGAGACTGTGCTTGCACATGAAGCGAAAGCACAAGAATCAAAAAAGTTATGACAATTCCGAACTTGGACACGATTGACTCCTCTAGATATTGTAAAAGATAGTAAACTTTTTCTAAGTAAGCAAAAAATTTTCATAAAAAAAAGTTTTTTTGGTCCAAAATTTATATTTGGTCACATGTCAAGCACGTTTGGAAAGATATTTTCTGTCACAACATGGGGTGAATCCCATGGTCCTGCTGTCGGAGCCGTCCTCGATGGATGCCCCGCCGGCCTCCCAATCACCGAAGAAATGATTCAGGCAGAACTGAATCGCAGGCGCCCGGGCCAGGGCAAACTGACGACTCCCCGTAACGAAAAAGATACGGTGAAGATTCTTTCTGGCGTTTTCGAAGGCAAAACAACTGGCACGCCCATCTCGTTTGTCGTATTTAATGAAGACCAGCATAGCAAGGACTATGCCGACATCGCCAAGTGGTACAGACCGGGGCACGCAGACCTCTGCTACGACCTCAAGTACGGGTTCCGCGATTACCGAGGCGGAGGCAGAAGCTCTGCCCGCGAGACCATCGGTCGCGTAGCCGCAGGCGCCGTCGCGAAAGCATTCCTCAAGACCGTCGCAGGTACGGAATTTCTCTCGTGGGTTTCTTCCGTCGGTACAGTCGATGGAACTACGCCCGACTTGAACACACTAACGCTTGACCAGATTGAAGCTTCCCCCGTCCGCTGCCCGGATGCTGACGCCAGCGCCAAGATGGAACAGGCTATCCTGGAGGCGAAGTCCAAGGGCGATAGCATCGGTGGGACCGTAGCGCTTCTCGTGAAAAACGTTCCGGCAGCCCTCGGCGAACCGGTATTCGACAGGCTTGACGCCCTCCTTGCTCAGGCAATGCTTTCCATACCGGCATGCAAGGGATTTGAAATCGGCAGTGGCTTTGCTGCAGCACGCATGCACGGCAGCGAGCACAATGATGAAATTTACGTAGAAGGCAACACCTACCACACGCGTACAAACAACGCGGGTGGTAGCCTTGGCGGCATCTCTAACGGTGAACCGATTTACTGCCGCATGGCATTCAAGCCGACCGCCACGATTTCGCAGTTGCAAAAGACCGCCGGCCGCGGTTACGAGAATGGAGAACTTGCCGCCAAGGGAAGGCACGATCCTTGTGTTGCCGTCCGCGCTCCCGTGATTGTCGAAAGCATGGCAGCCCTCGTCCTTGCCGACCTCTACCTGCAGCAAAAACGCAACTGCTTGTAAAGCTATGTGCAACTTCGGCTTGTCCCCCCGGACTGTCATCCCGGATTTATTGTGCAAGCACAAGGCCCTTCGGCTCAGCTATGTCAAAGATTAAAATCTTTGACGCAGCGTTCGCCTCGTTCGCCTTTCCGGGGTCGCCATCTCGCTTATGAAAAGGCGATGCCGGAACGGAGTCCGGCATGACATGCATCGAGGCACTGCTAATGATATACACAACGAAGCCTTTCCGTCTTGCAGCAGCCGCAATCTACCGGATTGCGTACAAGCTACACCACAAATTATTTTTGCGGCCACAACCGCCCATTAAGACTCCCGTCATCATCGTCGGGAGTTACCTAGCAGGCGGTGCCGGAAAGACTCCGTTCACCATCTGGCTTGCAAAGCGTCTTCAAGAACAAGGTAAAAAAGTCGCGATTCTTTGCCACAGCGCCGCATGGGACGAATTCATCATGATGCAGCAGGAACTCGACAACGTATTCGCGACCAAGAACCGCTACAAGACCGCCAAGGAAATTCAGGACAAATTCGATATTATCCTTTGCGACGACGGCTTTGAAGACTCGCGTTTTACAGGCGCCCACTACATCTGTCTCGACTGGCAAGAACCACCAACATCATGGAAAAGCCTTTTGCCAAGCGGCCCTTTTCGCAGCCTAAAACAAGACCACGACGAACGCCAAATCACCCATCTCCGTTGTTTCGATTCATTCATCCAAGCACCCGACATCCAGTTCGCCATTAAATCCATAACAAATTACATTCCGGGTAAGCCATTCACCGCCACCATCATTTGCGGACTCGGATCCCCCAACCGCTTTATCGACGACATCCGCTCATTTGCAACGCCCTGCGGTATCCAAATCAACAAAATAATTACACGTTCCGACCACGACAAACACTTCCCAGTAGTCGTTCAAGCAGAGCTTTCGCAAGACCACGATATTATTATTTCTCAGAAAGACGCCTGCCGTCTGCCACAAACAGTCCTCAACCACGCCAAGCTCCACATCGCAATCCAAAAAATCGAAGTTTCCCCAAAAGTTCAAGGATTGGTTGCCACAGTAACCACCTAACAAGGCTTTCTTAATAAATAATCGTAAACTTTTCCCTTTTTTATTGTATTTTTAAAAGGTAAGAACTAGGGAGAAAAAATATGAATTTGCGTCAGCGTTTTGCCGAACTTCTTCAGATCATTACCAAAGACATTCCAGAAAGAGAATACTATGTGCAGTTGGGATTCCTCACCGCACTCATTCAGGAACCGTTCTACTTGTACGGTCGCCCCGGCTGCGGAAGCTCCCTCTTTATCCGCAGAATTTCGAGCGCATTCAAGGACGCCCGCGTTTTGAAGCTCGGGAAAAAGCAAAGACAGCTCCCTGACAACATCAACGATTTCAATCTGATTATCTTCGATAACTTCACGCCCAACGACGAACAGAGCAAGAGTAATCTCCAGATTGTCATCCACGATCACGAAAAGAATTCCATCATCATCTCGGGTGACCAAAAGCCGGAATCCGCATTGAGCAGGTCCGAAGTGAGCGACCAAGTCACGCTTACCATCATGCTCCCCGACAGCATTTCTTCGGAAGCCCTTTGCAAGCTCCTGCAAATTCACGGTACAGACAGTAACGTCAACGTTCCGCCCGCAATTGCCATCAGCGCCGAAGAACAGGCTCAGTGGATTCAGGAAATCAGCAAAGTCACGCTTTCCCCGAACACGCTCGCCGTCATCGGCAAGGTTGCAGAGACCTGTGAAAAGAACTGCGTTTACGTGCCCATCCGCAGATGGCTCGCCCTTTCGAACATGATCAAGGCAATCGCATACCTCAACGGGCGCTCCGAAACCAAGCTTATCGATACATTCTTCCTCGGCACATCCATCTGGGGACGTAGCGCATCTAACACCGCCATTTCCGAAAGCTATAAGCAGATTCTCAAAGAGCAATTATATAAGAACACGCCGAGCCTCCTAGAAACGCCTTATGACGCCAACAGCCTGCTCATGCGCGTGAACCATCTTGTCCACAGCTCCAACAACCTTTACGAAACCAAACCGTTCAACGGCGAGAAATGCCTCGCCTACCGCATCACGATTGCAGGCGAATCCGTACCGCTTTACGCGCCGCTCAAATACATCGAAACAGATGTCAGCTTCAATCCGTACAACGAACTCCGCCAAATCGAAAAGCGTGTTGTCTGCAATTACCACGGTACTTCGAACTGCACTATTTCCATCGATCCACAAGTCCGTACAAGCGGGCTGCGCAGTTCCGTGAACCAGTCCAATGCCGCTTGCACAAAGTTCGAAGAATTCGGTACACTCCCGACATACATCTTGAGAGAAAACGCGCCAGAAATCATCGAAGAGAAAAAAGTTCTTCGCGACACGCTGAATGCCGAAATCAAGGAATCCATGGACCGCGAAACGGCAAACCTAGTCGCCTTGCGTAACACATATAAATTATTCAACGAATCGAAGGACGACCTTTTCTGCTTTACGCAGATGTTCAACGCCGTCCAAAGCGATATCAAGGCACAGTTCGACAACACCGCAAACATCATCAAGACCATCAAGAAGGCAAGCGAAGTCATCGCATCGTTCTCAAATAACATGCTCAAGACTCCGAACCTCGTCGGTAAGCCGCAAGCCAAGCCACAGGCGCAGGCACCACAGGCGGCTCAGCCTTCTAATGCCGAAAAATAACGTATATTGAGGGCGTGAACTTAATTCTCCTCTGGGCGGGTATCGCCATCATTTGGCTACTATGCATCTGCATGACCAAAAAAGGTTGTGCAGTTATTCGCATTCTCTGGAGGAGCATCAAGGTAAAATTAACCATCATTGTATGCGCACTAGGCATTGCCGCCATCACGACCGCTTACGCTACGCACCCCGAAGAAGCCCCACGCCCAACAATTGACGAGCAGCACGAATACCAAAAATACGCGACTTCCGCCATTCAAAAGCTCTGCGACCAAGGCGAACTCATTATCGACATGAACTGCAACCTCGACAGTGCGGCTGCAGAACTAGCCTACATCCTCCCCACCGTCATCAACAATTACAATCTCGTCGTCACGCGACCCACGACACCGATTCTCGAAAAAATCAAGGACACGCTCCAAATCAAGATGATCGGCTACAAGAAATTCAAGAACAGAGGCATCCGACTCACAAAAGCGCTGCAACGCGATCTCGGCATCCGCTACGATATCGAAATCATTTCCGAAGACACGGACCACACGCTGAAAATCACATACAACGGAAAGCGTTGGGACAGCGAACACCTTTGCAACCTCCCCGTTCTCGAAGCATGCCTCCGCGAACGCACAGACCCCGCCGTTCTCATGTCCATCATCCAGCACACTTCCGGATTTCAGATGAACTATCAGGGCAAAAACAACACGTCCGGATTACTCGCACTCGATACTGGCAAGGGTTTAGAACAAATTGACATAGGCGCCCATCGCCTCAAAAAAGTTCTAGCGACATCACCCACGCTCGCCGACGCCGTTGCGCAATTCTACCCCGATGCAGAACACCGCAACAAATTCGAGAACTGGCGCAAAGACCCGCAAAAGCATTACTGGGTGGGGCAAGTCCTTACGGACATTCAATACTACCGCAGCAACGGCATGACGCTTACCCCGCGCAAACGTCAAAGAGCGGAATAATCCTGTCATGCCTGCCACCGAGCAGGCATATCCCTTCTACGAACTAATAACTAACGACTATTGACTAGTCCAGCTTATACTTGTCTTTCGCGGCTTCGAGTTCGGCACTCGCCTTTTCCCAGGCGGCGTAAAGTTCTTCGGTCAGCTTCTTGTTTTCGTCCATATCTTTTGCAATGGACGTAATCGCATTGCCGTCGCCAGATTCCGAGGCAGCCACAAGTTTTGCTTCAAGTTCACCGCCGATAGCTTCGGCCTTCGCAATTTCTGCTTCGAGGCGAGCGGTCTCTTTTTCGAGCGGCTTGATGACCTTGCTGCGTTCGGCAATGTAGTCTGCTCGCGCCCTGCGGTCTTCCTTGGTGCGCGGCGTCGAACTCACGGGCTTGTCGTCCGTGACGTCGATATTCGAGACCTTGATGTTTGCGGAGTTTGCGCCGCCCGGCTTCTTTTCAGAAGCCCAGCCAACCTTTTCAAGGAAGTCCGCGTAAGTGCCTTCGAAGATACGGCACTTACCACCGTCAAAGACGATGAGGCGCGTCGCAAAAGCATGCAGCAGTTCTTCGTCATGCGTCACGACAAGTGCGGTTCCATCGTAATCTTCGAGCGCATCGATCAAGCTCTCGATGCTTTCCATATCCAAATGGTTCGTCGGTTCGTCTAGCAAAAGCATGTTGCTTTCGTTCGCCAAAATCTTCCCTAACAGCACACGGCTGCGTTCACCACCCGAAAGCACCTTGACCTTCTTCATGGCAGTGTCACCGCTGAACATCATCACGCCAGCAAGGCTACGCGCACGGCTCTTCTGCGACACATCCGCAATCGCACTTGCAATTTCTTCTTCAACCGTATTTTCAAGATTCAGACGGTTGATGTTCGTCTGTCCAAAGTAATTTATCTTCAGGTTCGGGTTGTAATTGATTGAACCCTGGGTCGGTTCAAATTCTTTCGCAATCAAGTTCAAGAGCGTCGTTTTACCGCGACCGTTCGGACCGATAATCGCAATGCGGTCGCCCTTGAACACTTCCATCTCGAGATCCGAAATCAGCTCCGGACCGTAACCGTTTTCGTTCTTGTACGCAAAGTGCAGCCCGTGAATCTGGAGCATGCGCTTGCCCGGGAATTCCGCATTCTTGAAATTGAAATCCAGGTTGCGTTCATGCGTGAGGCGCTCGCCCGTTGCAAGCTTTGCCGCAGCCTTAATCTTCGACTGCACCATCGCCGCCTTCGCCGCCTTGTAGCGGAAGCGCTCGATGACTTTTTCAAGCTGTTCCTTTTTACGCTGCTCGTTTTCTTGCGTGCGCATTGCCACTTCTTCTTCTTCGGCAATCGTCTCGCGGAGCTTTTCGACCGTTCCCTTGACCTTGCGCATCTTGTGGCGGTGAATCCCCACCGTATGTGTGCAGACCTCATCCATAAAGTGGTGGTCATGCGTAATCAAGAGCACTTCGCCCTTCCACATGCGCAAAAAGCGGCTGAGCCAGCGCATGGAAACAATGTCCAAGTAGTTCGTCGGTTCGTCCAGCAAAAGCATGTCCGGTTCCGACGCCAAGACCTTCGCCAAATTCAAACGGATCTGGAAACCACCCGACAAAAGCATCGGGTCTTTCTGCATGCTCTCTTCGTCAAAGCCAAGACCAAAGAGAATCGCCTCGACCTTGTGTTCTTCGAGCCAGCCGTCCTCATTCACCTTGAGCACGCTACACGCTTCTTCGTGAACCGTCGGGTGCGTGAACTTGATGTGCTGTTGCAAATAGCCAATCGTATAGCCCTTCGGGATGTCGATGTTACCGCCATCGAGACATTCCTGCCCGAGAATCATCTTGAAAAGGGTCGATTTGCCGCAACCGTTGCGACCTACAAGACCGACACGTTCATGGTCGGCAACGAGCATGCTAGCGCCGTCCAACAGGACCTGCATGCCAAAAGACTTAGATACATTCTGAATTTGAATCACGAACCCAAAGATAAAAAAAAGCGACCCCCACGCTAATGGGAGCCGCTCCTAAACTCAACAGAGCGAGATTACTTCCAGTCGAGAACTTCGCGGTTCCAGGAAACCGGAGAACCCGTCATGATCAATTTCTTATCAAAGCCGCTGCCATTGCTCATCTGCTTTGCAATAAAGCCAGACTTGTACATGGTAGCCTTCTTGCCGTCCTTGTTCTTGCCGTCATAGACAATGTCAAAGCCAACCCATCTGTAAAGGACAAAGCCGAAGAAGTTTCTGCGGTATTCCCAAGAGTCACTCGTGATGATGAGCTTCTTCACCTTGTAACCCTTCACGAGAGCCTTGAGTTCCTTTTCAATCTTCGGACCCTTCCAGGTCTGCTTCGGGAGGTCAGCCATCTTGACCGGAGTCGGGCCACGCTTGATAGCATCCTGCACTTCTTCAATCGGAGACTTGCCCACGATTTCCTTGAAGTCAGTCACTTCAACTTCGTAGAACTTTTCCGGGAAGGCAACGCCCTTGTAAACGCCCTGGTCGATATAGCCATATCCTTCCGGCACATAGAAGAACTTGCCACCCTTCTTGTAAACGAAAGCCATCGCAAAAGCGTTCTTGTCGTTGTACTTCATGATGGAGCCAAAGCGGTAAGCACGCACGAATTCGCTTTCACCCTGTTCCTTGTCAGACGGGCCAATCCAGCGGGACTTGAGATTTCTGATGTCGTTGTCCTTCGTGATCATGTAGACTTCAGCCGGCAATTCGCCTTCGACCATCGTCTTGGTGGTATCGTCGATTTTCTTCGGATCCCAGTCATACACGAGAGCCTTCGGGGTATTCGGGGTCGGGCCATCGACAACCGGCTTGCCAAAGCACTTGACGCACTTTGCAACGTGATCCTTCCAGAACACGACATTGCTATCGGCGTCCCTGTAAAGCACGTCGTAGTTCAACACGTCCGGTTCGCGTTCTTCGGCAAGTTCATCCGTGTGAATGAACACCTTGATGATACCCTTTTCCTTGTTGTCCTTCCAGTGGTAGAAAACGCGTTCGAGGTAACGGTTAGAAATATCGGCGCCCACCGGGAGTTCGCTTCTAGCCATCGTCGGCTTGTCAGAAGCAGGTGCAAAAGCAGCATCAGCAGGGACATCATCCTGAGCATTCGCCATAGAGAAGGCGAAAAGCCCTGCAGCAAGAGTCTTAAAAATCAGTTTCATTCCATTCGGCTTTGCGGGTTCCAAGTGTCAGCGACATTCTTGGCGAACCCACATTTACCAAAAATGCGCATTTTTTAGGACAATGTAAATAAAAACGATACATTTGGCAATAAATTATCACGAAATTACTACAAAAAAACTTCAAGCGTTCAACAATCTTCAACATCTATCAACACCCATTGTAAATAAAATTCAGGCATAAAGAAAACCCCGCGTGTAACCCGTTAAGTTTCAAAGAGTTACTTTCCGCGAGGTCTATTCTTAAGTTGTTGATAAGTTGTGGTTATTTCTTGCCGTGACGGCGAATGCCCAAAGTAAACGTTTCGTCGACACTCCCAGCCACATTACCATCCGAGAATATCTTGAACTTGAGCTTGGCAATATACACGCCCGTTCCGACCATGCGGCCCTTGTTGCTATGGCCATCCCACATCAAGAATACGTTGCCCGGATTATCCACGCAGTCCGTTCCAAAGACATCCTTGTCGCTACACAGCACTTCGCCCTTCAGCGAATTGACATAGTGCCCAAGACTCGAGAAGTAGCTAACTTCCCACTTGATTTTCGCCTTCGAAAGCACGACTTCTCGCGGTTCATCCGAATTCAGCAATAGCGACTTACCCACTTCGCTCAAGTCAAACTTGATGAGTTCACCCGGAAGTCCACGTTCCGCAATAACCTCCTTGAGTTCTTTTGCAACATCAACACGAACCGGAGCGACATCATCCTTGTACGGCCACTTGTCTGGAGTCCAATCCGCAGGGTTGATGCCCACAACACCCGGAGTTTCCACTTCCACTCGCTGTTCACCTTCAATGCGGCGCCACGGGTTATTCACATGCGGCGTATTTCCGTTCAAGTCCGGCAACACACCCGGAATCAAGCGCACCATAAAGCCCACATCCGGAACAACAGTATTTTCGCTCTTCAAGAACATCACATCATAGTAATTGCTCTTCTTGGTCGGTGTCACAGAAACCACGGACAATCTTGACGGATCCACCACTTCACCAGCCTTGTCCTTGAATTCAAGGAACTGCACGCCGTTCAACAAATCCATCTGGGTCGCTTCGCTAATATACACAGTCAGCTTGTTCAAATTATCCGAGACAGGCTTCACAATCGGCTTATCCGTAAGGATAGCTCCCATGCGGTCTTCAATGGCAAGCCCATCCAAGCTGAGCTGCGTCATCTGTCCCGTTTCCTTGTCCATATAAGTGTAATGATACCTGAAGGAGCCCTGGTAAAGTTCCTTGGCACCACCTGTAAACACCTTATCCTGCATTCCTTCGTAAGCAATCGCCAAGCTCTTGTCATCCTGCATCAGCATGGCAACACTCTGCGTCGACGCCACTGTATTCCAGTCATCGCTACCGAAAGACCAGGCAATCGTATCCGGGATAGTTTCATCAAACGGCTTGTTGAACACAATAGCAATGCTATCGAGCACACCATCGCCATTGCGGTCATACGCTTCGCCAAGATTGGCAAACGGCACAGGCGGTTCCTTAAAGTGGATATTACTCCAGGAAATCACGTTCGCGACACTTTCACCCGAGATTTCAAAGCTCGCATTCGTCACCGAGGAATCGCCAACAACATAGAACTTGACCGTTCCCGTCGAATCTGTAATGAGCTTGTCCACTCTCTGCTTTTTCTCGTTCAAGAAACTGATCGGGAATGCCGTCTTCAAGTCAAGCACGGCAAAGCAGTCCTTGCAAAGGTTTGCAATGTAGAACACGCCCACCTGCAAAGGAATCGTATCCGGGTAAGCCACATGAGTCAAAAGCGTATCGTTAGCAGAGCCGTCAAACGGGAGTCCGCGCAAGCTAATGCCCGTCGGGTCAAACGCCTTGATAGAATCCGGGCTGTTAAACACATCGATAAATGCAATGTCTGGAAGCGGGTATGCCGGCACCGAGAAGTACACTTCGCTAGACTGCGTCATGTCGCTAGCCAAGAAGAACTGCAACATGTAAGAGCCTGGGGCAAGAGAACGGTTACGCACAATTTCCACCGTATCGATTACGAAGCCCGCCATGTTCTCGTCAATGTTAATGCCAGCGATCGTACCCGGCAAAATGTCCAAGCCTTCCGGCGGAATTCTCCCATCATCGCCAAACAGCACAAACGAGGACTGAGCCGGCATTGTGTCAATTTTCGATGTACTCGAAACATCGCAACTGATCGATTCATCCATCAACAACTGCAAAATGGAGAACTTGATCGTTCCATCGGTCGTCTTTTCTTCGACCGGGTAATATGTCTTTTGCGTCTGCAAGTTGATGGACGTACGCATCTTGAAGTTCGAGCCCGTCGCATTACGTTCCGAGAAGAAAATGTGGAACGGGTATTCACGACCTTCGACAAGCTTTAACGACGGGTCATTCTGTCCAATCGTATCCAAGTTCACGCCACCTTCCACAGGGCTATGGCATCCACCGATATCCACAACAAGACGGTTGTTGATAAACACCCACACGTCATCGTCACCGCGGAATTCAAAGTACTGGCCTTTCACGTACTTGAACTGAGCCGAAACCTTCATCGCAAAGCTGTAGTTATGGCGGCAACCCTGAATGTTCCAGTCGAATTTCGGGTTCAGCACCGTCTTTGCCGAATCGAGGTACTGCAAGTCGTCAATCGGGTAAAATCCCGGATTAATCGTATCGTTGCAATCACCTTCTTCGTTCGTAAAGTCCGCCTGCCAAAAGCCTTCTTCATCCAGCGAGAGGCTAATATCACGGCAAACCCCATTCTTGTATTCATTGCCGGCGGCATCCTTCGCCACCACCTGCGGGATAAACCATTTCTCGATTTCATGAGCGGCAGAGCACTGAGCCCACGGATAGACAAGCGAGTCCACACGTGCAGGGGCTCCATTCACAAGCGTATCCTGTACCATGCCCGGCACATGTCCTGAGCAAGTTTTAAATTCTGCAGCATCTCCATTCTGGTCAATGCCCATAACGGTTGTGTACGCATTACCGCCATAAATACCGCCAAAGTCCACGTCAATGCTATCCGCATAGGATTCACCTGCCCAGTCCAGCACAAGAGCAGAAATCTTAAGTGACGGGCAAATGCCAAGGAATCCCGGATACTGCGTCGTATCACTCGGTTCATAGCTATGCTTCGGGTTCGGATACACCCAGACCGTATCATTTTTCGCCATGACCGTATCCAGCGAAATCAGGGAATCCAGTTCATCCATTTCTGCGACAATGCCCTTGCCGCCATAGCGTTCCATGCCAAAAGTCTGCTTAAAGTAAACGCGCCAATCTGTCGCATGCTTGTAAACTGTACCCGTGTACCAGCCACAAGTATCCACAAGCGGTCCCATCTTGATGACATCGCCAGTCGATTCAATCACCATGGACGGCGACTGGTTTTCCCACGGGCTCTTGAGGCGAACAACCTTAGGCTCCGGCGGGTAGAACACCAGATCCAATGTTTCAAGCGAAGTCGAGGTATACATCCAGGTTTCATAAATGCCAGTCGGGAAAAGTTCGCCAGCACGCGGGCGGGACGCATCCGGGAAATACGGATGTTGCGGCCAGTCGTTACTGCCACGCAAAATCTGGACAAAAGCCCCTGCAGAATTCCACTGCGAAGACGCCACAAGCGTATCTGCAAAATCAATATGACGCCAATATTTGTACTCGCCTTCGGAACTCAACCCTGTAGGCGCATTCAAGATGTTGTTGTCAATCTTGATATAGAACGTGCTATCACGGAATGTCGTGTTCGTACGCCACGGATGGTAAATATGCAGACGACGAGTCGGGTCAAAACATTCGCCCGGCGTCCCAATTTCAGCAGAAGCCACAGGATTTGCCACCGTACCATCCACAAAAATCGTATCCTGAGTTAGGAGAATAGTCCCCAAGTCCACAAAAGCGTCCTTATCCGCTGGCACAACATACCACGGCGCCTTGTAGCGCACGAAATAGCCGGTCAAAAGCGGATTCGCCTGCACCATCGCAGGTGTCAAAGCACCATAGAACCAACCACACTTGTCCTTGTCGCCTTCATCAAAACGCATCAGCACGGAATCCGCGCCAAACACCATCTGCGGCAAAACCTTGTTGCCCCACGGGCTCTTGAACCATACGATCTTGGAACCCGGAGCCATGAATGACTTTTTATAGGACTTGTCCGTCGCATCCGTATAAAGCCAAATTTCCGTTTCACTACCGAAAAACGCGGACATTCTAGTCTTTCCGCCTTCAGTCCAAGAAACGCAATTGTTGTTATTGTAATTATAGTCGTCTGTATTGGGGCAAGCCTTGAACTCAAAGTCCTGCCAATCCTGGAAATCGGCAACCGTCTTGCCTTCCCAAGTATAGACGTACCAGTCATCACCTTCACTCTTCATCATTGTCCGTGAAGTAGCGCCAAAACCCGGATTGTAGTCCGTCACGCCACCGACAATATGCGGAGTATAACTAGAAGCCGTCGCATCATTGCGAAAAGGCGACTGTAAGTGAATTGTCAAATCCGCCCACGCAGAGACAGCAAGCATCAATGAGGCGGCAATACCCAAACAACAGTGTTTCATTCAACACCCTCTTTATTCTGCCCACACTTTAATCAAAAGATATATTCAATTATCAAAAATTCAAAATGCTATAAGGAAAAAAACGTAAAAAAAGCCCCGCACAAAGGCGGGACTGATTCAATACTTTAGGACAACTTACTTGATAATCTTGGCATTGCCCTTCTGTCCACCGCTTCTGTATTTTTCATTGCGACGGATACCGAACGTGAACGTTTCTTCGCCCTTGCCCACGATTTCCTTATCCGAGAAAATCTTGAACTTGAACTTGGCGATATACACACCCGTTCCAACAAGACGCTTCTTATCGCTCATTGCATCCCATTCGAAGAACATGTTACCCGAATTCTGGATACAGTCAGTACCATAAATGTTCTTGTCGTTACAAGCAAACTCGCCCTTGACCCAGTTCACATACTGACCCAAGCTAGAGAAGAATTCAATATCCCAGTGCACCCTGACCTTGCTCAGAATTTCATCCCTGCTGGCATTATCGGAGCCCAGCAATATGGTCGTCGCATAGTCATTCAGCTGGAACTTCACCAAGACACCCGGCAAGCCTTCTTCCTGGATAATTTCCTTCAATGTGAGTTCCGGATCGACTCGAAGCGGAATAACATCGTTAGTATCGCCCGGCCACGGAGTTTCGTCAAACATACCCGGCCAAATCGTCACGACCTTCGGACGTTCCGTTTCAAGCGGCTGTTCACCTTCAATTCGACGCCACGGGTTCTTTTCATGCGGTGTATTGCCATTCTTGTCCGGCAACACTCCCGGAAGCAAGCGGATCTTAAAGCCAACCTCAGGAGCCGTGTATTCAAGACTCTTCTGGAAAAGCAAGTCATAGTAATCGCTTTCGCCCGACGGTTCAGCAGACAGCACATTATATTTCGACGGATCGAGCAAATTATCGTTCTTATCCTTCAATTCGATAAAGCGAGTCGAAGAAAGACCTGTCGTGTTGCAACCTTCCGAAAGCTTTACGGTTACCTTGACCACCTTGTCCGAGACAATCTTAAGCATCGGCTTTTCAAGCATGATGGCACCAATCTTATCCACAATCTTCGTGTTGAGGACATCGGATTCCTGAGTCGAGCCCGTCGCTTCATCCGTATAGATATAGTGGTAGAGGAAGCCGCCTTCGATTGTCGTCTTCGAAGCACCCGTCAACACGGAATCAATCAAGCTATCAGCCGTAATGACGACGCTAGAATCACGAACAATTTCATCAATCTTGTCCATGGAATAACCATGCCAGACCGTGCTGCCAAAGCTCCAAGCAACAGTATCCAAGTCATGCTTTGCAAAAGCGTTATATTCGAACGGCACATAGATACTGTCCGGGACACCATCGCCATTGCGGTCATGAATTTCGCCAATCTTTGCAAGAGGCACTTCAGGATCCTTGAAGTTGATGTTTTCCCACTTGAGCGTGTTCTTGACACCGCTTACGCCAATCACAGCAAAAGAGGCACCCTGCATCGAACCGTCACCCACCACATAGAAGCGGGCACGACCCGTTTCATCCGTTTCCACAGTGTAAATCTGCTGGTCGAATTCATTATAGAACATCATGTGAGGATCACTGGCTTTCAAGTCCAGCACCACAAAGCAGTCCGTGCAAATTTCACCTCTGTAAGTCACCATGATTTCAAGGTACGTCATTTCCGGATAGCGCACATGAGTCATCAACGTATCATTGACACCAGTCTCAATCGTTTCACCTCTCAACGTCTTGTTCGTCGGGTCAAAAGCCTTAGGTGTATCGCCAGCAACAGCATTGAACACATCGACGAATGCAATTTCCGGTGTATCAAAAGGCGGAACCGTAAATTCACAAGCATCGCTCAAGCCCATATCGCTTTCCAGGAAGTAATACAGGACATACGTTCCCGGGCTTAACGAACGCTGCTTCACAATTTCTTCGATATTGATTTCAAAGCTGGACTTGTCCGGATTGATAAGGATACCGGCAAAGTTGAGACCCACGCTCAATTCCTTAGCCTCAGAGAGGTTACCACCATCGAGATAGAAAATAGACGGAGCATCAGTCGTATCGGCCTCGCCCTTGGCTCGCGGATCGCAGCTGATTGCCTCGGCATCCATCTTGAGTCTCAAGATGCCCTTAATATCCATCGTATCTTTCCTGTCGATCGTAGCAAGGTAAGTGTTCTGCTTCTGCAAGTTGATCGATGTACGCATCTTGAAGTTCGAACCCGTCGCATTACGTTCCGCATAGAAGATATGGAACGGGTATTCACGACCTTCCTTCAAAGCAAGGGTAGCGTCATTTTGACCAATCGTATCGAGATTTACAGCGCCTTCGACCTTTTCATGAATACCGCCGATATCCACGACGAGTCTGTTATTAATAAAGACCCACACGTCATCGTCACCACGGAATTCGAAGTACTGTCCCTTCACGTACTTGAAGCTTGCAGAAACTGCCATTGCATAGCTATAGTTGTGCTTGCAAGTATCCAAATGCCAGCCCGTACCGGTGTTGACGTAACCTTCAACATCCCAGTCAAACTTCGGGTTCGGAACGAGTCCTGCAGAATCGAGGAACTTAAAATCATCCAGCGGGAAGAATCCCGGGCTATCCGGGTCATTGCAGTCACCGGATTCGTTCGTGTAATCTGCATACCAGAAACCTTCGTCATCAAGCTGGAGCTCAATATCCTTACATACGGAGTTCGTATATTCCTTTCCACCCACCTTGGCGACAACTTGCGGCTTAAACCACTTGTCAATTTCATGACCCGCAGCACACTTTCCCCACGGGAACTTCGTAGAATCAACTCGAGCCGGATAACCATCGACTAGAGTACTCTGCACCATGCCGGTAATCTTTTCACCGGAATTGCAAGTACTGTCATTGCCAACCCTCGTAAAGGAGTTACCGCCATGAGTATGGCCAAAGTCAATATCAATACTGTCGTGATAGCTTTCGCCCGCCCAGTCCAAAAGCATTGCAGAAATCTTCATGCTCGGACATTCACCAAGACGCCCAACAGGGAACTTGGACGATGCATCCGGGCGGCTATAGCTCTTGTTCTTATCGGATGGATAAACCCAAGCCGTGTCTCCCTTGCTCATCAGGGAATCCAAGTCAATCAGGACTTCGACATCGTTACCTTCCCTGACAACTCCCTGCATCGAGTATTTTTCAAGACCAAAGCTCTGCTTGAAATAGATTTTCCAATCAGAAGCATGCTTGTAATACGTGCCTTCGAACCAGCCACAAGTATCCTTCGAGAACGCGGACATTCTCACTACATCGTCATTGGCATCGACAATAAAGGAAGTCGGCGTATTCTTCCAAGGGCTCAATAAACGCACAACCTTGCGTTCAAGCGGAGCAAAGGAAATATCAAATTCTTCCATCGTAGAACTAGTAAGGAACCAGGCTTCATAAACGCCAGACGGGAACAAGTCACTTGCAACCGGGCGATTCTTTTCACTAAAGTAATGGATCTTAATAGTTTCGTTGAAGCTACGAGTTACCTGAACCTTTGCATCAGCCGACTTCCATGCGGTCGTCGAAACGAGGGAATCCGGGAAAGTCACGGAAAGCCAATATTTGTAGCCCTTGTCAAAAGAAAGCGGAGTCAGCGCCGGACCACCAACAGTCGTATCAGCACCACGGATTGAATCCTGTCTCACACCATCAATACTGATGTAAATCGAGCTATCGCGATAGACACTATTGTTGCGCCACGGGTTATAGACATGCAGGGTACGGCTCTTATCAAAGCATTCCCCAACAGTTCCCATGTTTGTCCCGACAGAAGGTGTTGACAAGGTACCATCCACATAGATAGTATCCTTTTTCTTTTCGAGAGCGGCACTCAGTTCAATAATTCCCTTCTTGTCGGCAGGGACACTCAGCCAAGGAGCGTTATTGCGATAGAAAACAGCTGTACGGAGAATATGCTTTTCCAGCATCTCCGGAGAAAGACCAGCATAGAACCAGCCGCACTTCGTCTTGTCATCAGAGAAATGCATCAAGACAGTGTCTTGACCAAAGACCATCTGCGGCAAAGCCTTATTGCCCCACGGACTCTTGAACCAAACAACCTTAGAGCCCGGAGCCACAAAGGACTTCGTATAAGTTCCAGTAGCTTCGTCTGTATAAATCCAGACTTCCTTGCTACCATCAAAGAAATCTCTGTAATTAAAGTCGTCGCCTTCCGCCCAGTCTACGCAAGTAATATTACTCGTCGCAGTCTCCGGACAAGCCTTGATAGAAAACGTCTCGGAAGCCTTAAAATCCGAAAGAGACTTTTTCCATGTGTAAGAAAACCAGTTCTCTCCCTCATCCTTCATTGCTGTTGAAGACGTCGTTCCAACATCCGGCTTCGCCGAACTCGCAACAACATGAGGAATATACTTTGATGCGGCTGCAACGCCAAAAGGAGACTGTAAATGAACAGTCAAATCTGCGAAAGCCGATGACGCCAACGCGCCCAATGCACAAAAAGCCAAATACAGGTGTCTCATACAACACTCACCTTATAGTTATTCCACACCCGTAATTGTAAATTTACATCATTTTTTTTGTAAAAAAACAAAAATATTTAAAAAAAAAGAAATCTTTTTAACCGAAATTATATATAGGAAATCATTTTTCCAAAAAACGTGAAGAAAATCCCCAAAATATCGCAAAAACGCACAAAATAAGTACAGATAAAATAATAAACCTATATTTAAAACAAATTCATTTTCAGCATTAAAAAACAATCGAACATCAAATTTCATCCATCAAAAGCACACAATCATTAAGATTGTCTTTAGGACAAATGCAATTTATATGGATTTGGGGAGCGCTACAAAAAACGCACTTGCTTGGGAGCTGCATGCCTGGAGCGTGTATGCCGCTGCGAATGACAGCGCCGCTGCGAGATTCGGGGGCGCGGACGGCATAAAACGAAAAAGCCCCCTCGGCCGTCTGTTCGACCAAGGGGGCGTGAATCCAGCGGCGACCTACTCTCCCGGGCCCGGGGGCCAGGTACCATCGGCGATCTGAGGCTTAACTTCCGTGTTCGGGATGGGAACGGGTG